>JAMOSE010000194.1 GCA_027063215.1 Sulfurimonas sp.
TAAGAAGAGAGTTATTACTCTTCTTCTTTACTTTTGCAAGGTTCTTCTTCAGTCGTCAGTGGTTTCATGGCAGGAAAGAGGAGTACATCACGGATAGAGTGCTCATTGGTAAGGAGCATAACAAGTCTGTCAATTCCAATACCTTGACCGGCAGTTGGTGCCATACCGTAGCTAAGTGCTTCTACAAAGTCTGTATCCATAGCATGTGCTTCATCATCACCGCAATCTTTTGCAGCCATCTGTCCTTCAAAACGCTCTAACTGATCGAGCGGATCATTAAGCTCTGAGAATGCATTTGCAATTTCACGACCGGCAATAAAGAGTTCAAAACGCTCAGTGATCGCAGGGTTTGCATCGCTTCTGCGTGCAAGTGGTGATATTTCAACCGGATACTCTGTAATAAATGTCGGATCAATGAGTTTTTCTTCAACAAATTCATCAAAAAGTTCACCTTGGAGTTGTCCAAGATTCATGGCTGCATTAACATCAATATGTCTTTCTTTGAGATAAGCAATAATTTTTTCTTTGTCATTAACAATATCAGCAGGCACACCACCGATTGTTGTTAGAGATTCTATGAGCGGAATCTCCTGAAAATTATCAAAATTTACCTCTAAATCACCATATGGAAGGATTGTTGGTAGATCAAGATGTTCAAAAAGGTATTGAAAGTACTCTTTTGTAATTTCAATTAAATCTTTATATGTTTTATATGCCCAGTAAAATTCAATAGAGGTAAACTCAGGATTGTGCGTTGCATCCATACCTTCATTTCTAAAGTTACGATTGATCTCAAATACCGCTTCAAACCCACCGACAATAAGACGTTTGAGATAAAGTTCCGGTGCAATTCGTAAGTATCTGTCAACACCAAGTGCGTTATGATGTGTAACAAAAGGTTTTGCATTTGCTCCACCGGCAATAGGGTGCATCATCGGTGTTTCAACTTCCAAGAAGCCTTTATCTTCAAAAAAACGACGTGTTAAAGAGATGACTTTTGAACGAATTTGAAATGTTTTTCTTACTCCTGCATTCATAATAAGATCAAGATATCGTTTACGGTATCGTATTTCTTTATCCGTAATACCGTGAAATTTTTCAGGGAGCGGACTGATGGCTTTTGTAAGGATTTTAAGATCATTTGCGTGAAGAGAGAGCTCGCCTTTTCCTGTAACAAAAGGATACCCTGTTACTTCAATAATATCACCGACTTCTATATGTTTTTTAAAAATAGTGTTATAAAAACCTTCAGCAAGATTATCACGTGCAACATAAATTTGTAGCATACCACTTTCATCTTCGATCTTGACAAAACTTGCTTTTCCCATAATACGAAGCAGTTTTATACGTCCGCTTACTGTATAGATGCGATTTTCATCACGTTTATCTTCTTTTTGTTCTATGTCAGAGTTGACATTTAAAAACTTTTCTACTGTAGTGTTTCTTTGTGACTCATTTGAGTATGGGTTGATCCCCGCTTCTCTTAAAATATTTGCTTTTTCTATTCTTTGTTGAATAAATTTATTACTAAACAATCAGTTTTCCTTTTCTGTAGTTAATTTTTTTTCTTGACATTTTTTACATATTCCATAAATTTGCATTGAATGATCAAGCATTTTAAATCCGAGTTCATGGGTGATGGCATGTTGCCGTTTTTCTATTGCTTCATCAACAAACTCTGTAATTTGTCCACATTCTAGACAAATTAAGTGATCATGGTGCTCTTTTGCTCCAAGTTCATATTTTTTTCCCTGTGCTCCAAAAGAGAGCGATGTTACTACATTTGACTCTTCAAGGAGAGCAAGCGTTCTGTAAACAGTAGCAATTCCTATTTTTAAATTAGGATGCTGTTTTTGTATAAGTTGATGCAGCGCCTCAGGGGTAAGATGCTCATTAGAGTTATAAAGTGTTTCAAGAATGATTTCTCTTTGAATAGTAAACTTGAGATTACTTTTTTTTAGAAGAGTTTTAAAATCTTCTAAAAGTTGTTGGTACTCAATTGTTCTATCTTGAAAGTTTATTGTTGTATTGGACATTTTAATGCTCTTTAACCTCTTGCTCTTTAATCTCTTTTTTAATTTCATTAACCGTCTCTTTTGCTTTTTCGTTCGCAATTTCTTGTGCTTTTTGCTGGACTTTTTGTGTTGTTTCTTCTACAGTATTGTTTATTTGTGTAGAGAATTCACTTGGATCTATTTTCATAATAAATCCGCCTGTTTGTACAAGTATAGGGTAAAGAATACTCTTCTCCATTGTAGTCTCGATCGTTGGTTTCAGTGCTTGTATATTATTCGCCGCAAAAGCAATAACTGCTGCAATTAAGAAAAATTTACTCACACCAAAGACAAATCCTAAAATTCTGTCAAAAATTCCAAGTCCACTCATTGAACTGAGCTTTTTAAAGAGTGTTCCAAAAATGATCATTACTATCCAAAAAGCAATCAATGTTACAAGAAAACCTGTAAAACTAATGGCAGCCTGATTTGGAAAATGAAAGATAAGATTACTTAGATATTCTCCTACAAAATCTCCAAATCGTGAAGCGATAAATATACCACCGATAATTCCAATTAATCCAAAAAGCTCTTTAAAAAAGCCGTTTAAAATACCTTTAAGTCCAAGCAATATAATGATTGCTGCTACAATAGTGTCAAAATAATTAATTTCCATCTGCCTCTTCCCTGTTAAGTTGATTTTTCCCTTTTGATTTTGAACGATAGAGTGCTTTGTCTGCTCTATCAATCAAGCTATTAGGTGTGTCTCCATCTATATATTTTGTTGCACCAATACTTACTGTTATCTTTACAGAGTCTCCTTTGTAAAGGAGTGTATTGCTACTAATATTATAGAGAATTCTCTTTGCTATTTCTACACATTTGTGTGTACTTATCCTATTTAAAATGATAATAAATTCTTCTCCGCCATAACGAAAAACTTTATCGCCATCACGAAGCGTTTTACGTAAAAGATTTGCTAAAAAAATAAGAATTTTATCTCCTGCAATATGTCCATAGGTATCATTGATTTGTTTAAAGTCATCTATATCCAAAATAAGTAGATGCAATTCATGTTTTAGTGAACCTTTTTTGGTGATATTCTCAAGATATTTATTTAAAGCTCTTCTGTTAAAAACTTTTGTAAGCGCATCAAGATTAGAATCTTCTTCTAGATCTTTAACTTGAGTTGAAAGCATATGGATAATTTCATTTGCTTTTTGAATTTCTTGAGTCATATGTGATTGGATTTCATCAAATTTTGTAGTAATTGCGGGTATATCAATAATATGAGGTTTAAATTCATTAAAAGTCTCTTGTTGTAATTTACTCAACTCTTCAAATTTACCATTGGTTTTTTTATAGGATAAAATACTTTTCTTTGCTATCTCTTTGTAAGCATTCGTAAATGCCAACTTTGCATGTTCTATGGAGTCAATTTTACTATCATCAATTTTCTGGATAGTCATAATTGCATTTTGAAGATAATCAATAACTACATTTTTATTAGCTTTATCCTGTAGTTCAATATTTTCAAGTAACTCTTTGCACATTTGAGTTACTAGAGATTTTATGTTATCTTTTTTCATCATTCTCCAATAAAATAAACATTCCAGATACATGATCTAGATATGTAATTATACACATTTAAGTATAAAAACAACTTTTATCATAGCTATTTTATCTATATTTGGCTAAAATTGCAAAAATATTTATATATAAGGTTTAGATAATGAGTACTTGGAGTCCATCTTCTTGGAGAGAAAAACCAATTTTACAGCAACCAACATACCCAGATCAGGCAAAATTAGCGTCTGTTTTAACTGAGTTGAAAAACTATCCGCCACTTGTATTTGCAGGGGAAGCACGTTCATTGAAAGAACAGCTTTCAAAGGTAGCACAGGGAAAAGCGTTTTTATTGCAGGGTGGTGATTGTGCGGAGAGTTTTTCAGAGTTTCATGCAGATAATATCCGTGATACTTTTAAGGCTTTGATGCAAATGGCTGTAGTTATGACTTATGCCGGTGGTCTTCCAGTCGTGAAAGTTGGACGTCTTGGTGGTCAGTTTGCAAAACCGCGTTCATCTGATCATGAAACACAGGGTGATATTACACTTGATTCTTATCGTGGAGATATCATTAATGGCATTGATTTTAATGAAAAAGCACGTGTTCCGGATCCTGAGCGTATGATAAAAGCGTATAATCAAGCAACGGCAACACAAAATCTTCTTCGAGCATTTGCATCAGGTGGTTTGGCAGATCTGCATCAGGTAAATAAATGGAATCTTGATTTTGCATATAAATCAGAAGTGGGTGAAAAATATGAAAAACTTGCTGAAGATATAGAAAAATCACTGCAGTTTATGGAAGCGTGTGGGGTAACTTCAAAAACTTACAGAACTCTCCGTGAGACAGATTTTTATACTTCTCATGAAGCACTTTTACTTCCATATGAAGAGGCATTTACACGTCAAGATTCTATTACCGGTGATTGGTATAATGTATCAGCACATATGGTATGGATTGGTGATAGAACGCGCCAACTTGATGGTGCACATGTTGAGTATATGAGAGGGATTAAAAATCCTATTGGTATTAAAGCGGGTCCAAGTATGGATCCTGATGATCTTGTTCGCCTTGCAACTGCTGTTAATCCTGACAATGAAGCAGGACGTCTGAATATCATTGTAAGAATGGGTGCAAATAAAGTTGGTGAGCATATGCCTCAGCTGATTCGTGCTATTGAGAAAGAGGGATTGAATGTTGTTTGGTCATGTGATCCAATGCACGGCAATACTATTAAATCTTCTAACAACTATAAAACAAGACCTGTTGATGCAATCTTAACTGAGATGAAACAGTTCTTTCAGGTTCATAAAGCTGAAGGTACTTTTGGTGGTGGTGTTCACTTGGAGATGACTGGTAAAAATGTTACTGAATGTATAGGTGGAAGCTTTACTGTAACAGAAGAAGATCTTAGTTCTCGTTACCATACACACTGTGATCCACGTTTGAATGCGGATCAATCTTTGGAGCTTGCATTCTTAATTGCAGACTCACTTAAAGATGCACATAAATAATTTTTATTGGTAATGCTAAAAGATTAGCATTATCCATGCTGTGCCAATACCCAAATAGATGAAGGTGTTGGCAAGTGTTACAAGCCCTCCATATTTATAAACCTCACGACTCTCAATATATCCTGAACTCAGATAAATTACATTGGCACTTGAACCCTGTGGTGTAATCATTGCATTGAAATTTGTTGCAAAAAGCAGCATAAATGCAAGAAGCTCTGCCGGTACACCGGCATTGACACCTACACTTAAAAATACAGAAAAAAGTGCAAGCATCTGTGCGGTTTGTGATACAAAAAAGTAGTGAATAAAGACATAACCGGTAATGAGTCCAACATAGACTATAGGCCATGTGTAACCTGCAATAATTGCTGAGATATGATTCCCTAACCATGTCATAAAACCAAATTCATTGAGATAGCTACTCATTGTGTAGAGTGTTGCAAACCAGATAAGCGTACCAAGAGCACGTCCTTCGTGTGCAAGATCTTCAAGTGTGAAAATATTTGTAAGCATTAAGACTCCCAACCCTAAAAAGGCAACTGCTGTTTTATCAATACCAAGTGATGATGAGAGAATCCAGAGTGTGATCATGGCGATAAAAGTAAATCCCATAATATATTCATTTTTATGAACAGCTCCCATATGTTTGAGCTGTTCTTGTGCAACCATTGGTGCATCAGGAGTCTCTTTAAGCTCCGGAGGAAAGATCTTAAAGAGGAGCCATGGAATAACTATAAACGCGATCAAAGAGGGAAGAGAAGAGGCTAATGCCCATGATCCATAGCTGATATCTACACCAAACTCTTTTGCCATTTTTGCACCGGCAGGATTTGCCGCCATTGCTGTAAGCCACATGGCAGAAGAGATAGTGAGTCCCGCCATTGAAGTCATCATCAAATAGGCTCCAAGTTTTTTCCGTGTACCGTCTGCTACTTTGGAACCGCTGTCTGAGGAAAGGGCCTGAACTATTGGGTAGAGTACCCCTGAACGTGCAGTATTACTTGGAAAGGCAGGAGCTATGAGCATATCGGCAGCAACTATGGAGTATCCCAATCCAAGAGAAGATTTTCCAAAACGTTTGATGATGAGAAAAGCCAAGCGTTTTCCTAAACCGGACTTAATAACTCCACGTGCAATTAAAAAAGCAACGATTATCAAAAGAATAAAGCCTTGAGAAAAACCACTGTATGCTTGTTTGGCTGTTAATGTATGGGTGAGTATAACAAAGCCCAGTCCGATAATTGAGGCGGTAAAGATAGAAGTTGCTTCAATGATTACTGCAACAATAATAGAGATGAAGATACTAAAAAGATGCCAAGCTTCAATGCTTAGTCCCTCTGGTGTCGGTAAAAACCAAAGAATAAGTCCAAAAACAAAAGCAAAGATTTGTTTGTAGTGTATTGTCTCTTTTTTATGGTGATGGTGTGACATTTTTAGCCTTCTTATTCGTTTATCTCTTCTTCTTTTTCTTGAATATTTAAAAGTTCTTCTACTTTCGCTTCATATTCTGCTTCGATTTGGGCAAGTTCATCTGCTAATTTTGTAATACCTATTTCTTCGTAACAGGAAGGATCTGCAAGACAGTTGTTCTTCTCTTCCATAAGGAGTTCGAGTTCTTCAATCTCTAGCGGTAGTTTTTCAAGTGCAAGTTTTTCTTTATAGGTGAGTTTGAGTATTTTTTGTCTCTCTCTTTTTTGCTCTTTTGGTTTTGCACTAACAGCCTCTTTCTCAAGAGACTCTATCTCTTGGAGCTCTTTTTCAAGTTCAAGATACTCTGAATATTGCTGATAAGACTCTTCTATGGTTTTGTCAGGCTTGAAAATAAAGAGTTTTTTAGCAATTTTATCAACAAAGTATCTATCATGGGAGACAATAATCACTGCACCGGCAAAGTTTGTCAATTGCTCTTCTAAAATATTGATAGTAGGGATATCAAGATCATTGGTCGGTTCATCGAGGATCAAAATATCAACATCTTGAGTAAAGAGCAGGGCGAGTGCTACTCTGTTTTTCTCTCCACCACTGAGTACACCTATTTTTTTGTCAAGAAATTCACGAGGGAAAAGAAAGTTTTTGAGGTAACCGTAAACATGCAGATCACTTCCTCTTACATTGACACGATCACCGCCATGTGGACAGAATGTCTCAATAAGATTTTTGTCATCATCAAGCATTTCACGATGTTGATCAAAGTAGCCTACCTTAAATTCTCCTCGTTTGATCTTTCCTTCTGTTGGTTCAATACGTCCAAGAAGTGCTTTAAGCAGAGTAGATTTTCCACTGCCGTTTGGTCCGACTATAGCAATAACATCTTTTTGTAGTATTCGTGTAGAGAAGCCGTGCAGCAGCTCTTTGTCTCCGAGTTTGAGCCCAAGATTTTCTACTTCAAAGAGCATTTTTTGTTTGTTTACACTCTTTTGTCGATTAAAATGTTTTGCTTCACGTTGGAGTTCTACACTCATTTTGCGGATCTTTGCAGGATTTGTTTTTGCCGCTTCACGCAGCTGCATTAAACGTTCTTTTCGTCCTTCATTGCGTTTAAGTCGTGCACGTACACCTCTTGCAAACCACTCATTTTCACGCTTTAACACGCCTAAGAGATTTTCATGCTGTTTTTGGAGTGTTCTGAGATACTCCTGTTTTTGTTGCAGGTAATCATTGTAACCACCCTTATATTCACGTAGTTTACAATCTTCAACTTCGACTGATTTTGTTGCAACACGGTCTATAAAGTAACGATCATGTGAGATGAAAACAAGGGTAAACTTCTCTTTAAGCAACAACTCTTCTAAGAATTCGACCATATAGACATCAAGGTGGTTGGTAGGTTCATCAAGCAGAAGAACATCTGGTTTTTGAAGTAAAAGTGAAGCAAGTGCAACACGACGTTGTTCCCCACCGCTTAAAAGAGTTACGGGTTTATGCTCATAGGGTTTGAGTTGAAAGTGTTGGATGATACGCTCTATCTTGTCATCAAGATTCCATGCATTGTGATGTTCAATGTAGCGGGAGAGTTTTTCATGTTCACTGAGCATTGTTTTGTTTTCAAAATCATCTGCAAGTAGAAGTGAGAGTTCGCTATAACGCTCTTTTGCGGCATTTAATTCTTTAAGACCTGCTTCAACTGCTTCACGGACAGAGTGCCCATCCTCAAATTCTGGACGCTGATCAAGCATCTTTACTTCAAGATCATTTTGTATGATGCGTCTGCCCTCATCAGGGTCAAGTGTACCATTGACTATCTTCATAAGGGTAGATTTCCCACTTCCGTTTTTACCGATGATAACAATACGCTCACCTGCATCAACATGAAAATCAATTTCGGTGAGGATCTTTTGTGCGGAATAGTGTTTTGAAATTTTTTGTAGATCTATTAGTGCCATA
>JAMOSE010000195.1 GCA_027063215.1 Sulfurimonas sp.
TTTTTTAAAAGGCCCTGACAAAATTATAGCATATTTTAAAAGTATAAATTTGATATATATCAATTATTTTCAAGGCGTATAGTGATATCATTATGGTGTTAATGGACACCTTAACAATAGTTCAAAATTATTTCAATAGGAGAAAATATGTCACTTTCAAGAAGAGAATTTCTTAAAAGTTCAGCAGCAGCATCAGCGGCGGCGGCTATCGGTATGAGTGTACCGGCAGAGCTTGAAGCAAATGCAAATGCAGCTGAAGGTAACTGGAGATGGGATAAAGCAGCTTGTCGTTTCTGTGGTACAGGTTGTGGGATCATGCTTGCAACAACAGGCGAAGGCAAAGATAGAAAAATTGTAGCAGTAAAAGGGGATCCGGCAGCTCCGGTTAATCGTGGTCTTAATTGTATTAAAGGTTACTTTAATGCGAAAATTATGTATGGTTCTGACAGACTTACACAACCACTTCTTCGTATGAATGATAAGGGTGAGTTTGATAAACATGGTAAATTTGCTCCAATTTCTTGGGAAAGAGCTTATGATGAGATGGAAAAAAACATCAGAAAAGCTTTAAAAGAGAAAGGTCCTGAAGGTGTAGGAGTGTTTGCATCTGGTCAATACACTATTATGGAGGGGTATGCGGCTCAGAAAATGATGAAGGGTGGATTTAGATCAAATGCGATCGATCCAAATGCTCGTCACTGTATGGCATCTGCAGTTGTTGGTTTTTATCAAACTTTTGGTATTGATGAGCCTTCTGGTTGTTATGATGATATTGAGCTTACAGATACAATTGTAACTTGGGGTTCAAATATGGCAGAGATGCACCCGATTCTCTGGTCTCGTGTAACGGATAGAAAATTGAGTGATCCTGAGAATGTAAAAATTGTAAATATTCAGACGTATACACACCGTACTTGTGATTTAGGTGATTTTAATATTATCTTTAGACCAAATACTGACCTTGCATTGTGGAATTACCTTGCTCGTGAAATTGTTTACAATCATCCAGAAGCGATTGACTGGGATTTCATCAAGAAAAATATCATCTTTACAGCAGGTCCTGTAAATATTGGTTATGGTTTTAGACGTGCTGGTGAAAAATCTGTAACTCCTGTTCGTCCTGATGGTAGTGCAGGTAAATATGATGCCAAAGAGATGGAAATTTATAATAAAGAGATGAGTAAAGTTGTTTCTGAATTAGAAGGTCCTGCATTAGAACCGTATGGTTATAAAGCGGGTGATGTTATGCATAATACTCCTGGTACATTGAAACACTGGGAAATTACTTTTGAAGAGTACAAAAAATCTTTAGAGCCATATACATTAGACTATACAGCTAAACTTGTTAAAGGTGATCCTGATGAGTCATTAGAAGGTTTCAAAAAGAAACTTAAAGATTTAGCAGCACTTTATATTGAAAAAGATAGAAAAGTAGTAAGTTTCTGGACTATGGGTATGAACCAACATACACGTGGTACATGGGATAATACTTTATCTTACAATGTTCACTTTTTACTTAATAAACAAGCTAAACCAGGTTCTGGAGCATTCTCTTTAACTGGTCAACCTTCAGCTTGTGGTACTGCTCGTGAAGTTGGTACATTCTGTCACCGTTTACCGGCTGATATGATGGTGAAAAATCCTAAACACAGAGCGATTACTGAAAAAGGATGGCACATTCCTGCTGGAACATTGAATCCTGTAGGGAATCAACACATTATGAAAATTCACCGTGACATTGAAGATGGTGTTGTTAAATTTGCATGGGTAAATGTTTGTAATGCTTATCAAGATTCAGCAAATGCGAAACACTGGATTAAAGCTGCACGTGAGATGGATAACTTCATTGTAACATCTGATGGGTATCCAGGAATTTCAGCAATGGTTTCTGACCTTATCTTGCCATCTGCAATGATCTATGAAAAATGGGGTGCTTACGGAAATGCTGAGAGACGTTCACAGCATTGGAGACAACAAGTTCTTCCTGTAGGTCAGGCGATGAGTGATACTTGGCAGTGGGTTGAGCTTTCTAAGCGCTTTACTGTTGATGAATTATGGGGTGAGTACACTCTTAGAAATGGTAAAAAACTTCCAGATGTTCGTAAAAAAGCATATGCTATGGGTTATAAACCAGATACTACTATGTATGAAATTCTTTATGCTAATGATAGAGCGAAAAAATATAAAATTGATATGGATTCTTTCCCACAAAAAGGATATGACAACTCTGAATGTAATGGTGATGAGAGAAATGTTGTTGGTACTGATGGGAAAGTATTTAAGGGATATGGATTTATGCTTCACGAATATCTTTGGGAAGAGTATGCTTCATTTGGGCGTGGTCATGGTCATGACTTGGCAGACTTCGTTACGTATCATAAAGTTCGTGGACTTAAATGGCCGGTTGTTAATGGTAAAGAGACTGCATGGAGATTTAATGTAAACTTCGATCCATATGCGTTGAAACATGCTAAGAAAAATGGTAGAGGTAGTGAATTTGCATTCTACGGACCACTTGCTAAAGCATTACCTCATGGTAACCTAAAAGGTGTTCAAGATAAAAAGAAAAAACCATTAACAGATAAAGCAAAAATATTTGCTCGTCCATATATGGATCCACCAGAAATGCCAGATGAAGAGTATAACTTATGGCTATGTACAGGTCGTGTACTTGAACATTGGCACTCAGGAACTATGACGATGCGTGTACCAGAGCTGTATCGTGCAGTTCCAGAAGCACTTGTTTATATGAATCCAGAAACAGCTAAAGAGAGAGGCCTTAAAGATGGTGGACTCTGTTGGGTTGAATCTCGTCGTGGTAGAGTTAGAGCTCGTGTTGAAACTCGTGGACGTAACAGACCTCCAAAACCATTAGTATTTGTACCGTGGTTTGATGAGCGTGTATTTATCAATAAAGTTACACTTGATGGAACATGTCCAATGTCTAAACAGACAGACTATAAAAAATGTGCTGTTAAAATCTATAAAGCATAATTTAAAAAGAAGGGAGTATCATTTTGAGCAACCATTCAAAAGCAAAAAAGCCTCTTAGTGATAGAAGAAAATTTATCTTGAATATGGCTAGAGGTGTTGGCTATGCAGCAATAGGTGGAATGGTATGGAGTGCATACCTTGAGGAAGCAAAAGCTTCCCCACTTGTTTTGCGCCCACCTGCAGCAATAAAAGAGAATGACTTCTTAAAAACATGTATCAAGTGTGGTTTATGTGTTGAAGCGTGTCCTTACGATACATTAAAACTTGCAAAGCCGGGTGATCAAAAACCAATAGGTACACCGTTTTTTACACCAAGGGAGATTCCTTGTTATATGTGTGAAGATATTCCATGTGTTCCTGTTTGTCCAAGTGGAGCACTTGATGAAGCAAGCGTAACAGTTGATGGTCATCTTGATATTAATGTAGCTGATATGGGGCTTGCAGTTATTGATGAAAATAGCTGTGTTGCTTTTTGGGGAATTCAATGTGATGCTTGCTACAGAGCATGTCCTATTTTAGGTCAGGCTATAACTGTTGAGTATTCTAAAAATGAGAGAACCGGTAAGCACGCATTTATGAAACCTGTCGTGCATGCTGATGCATGTACGGGTTGTGGAATGTGTGAACAAGCCTGTGTAACTGAAAAACCTGCGATTTTTATTTTACCACGTGAAGTGGCAATGGGAAAAGCTGGTAGTCATTACATTAAAGGCTGGGATAAAAAAGATGAAGCACGACTTAAAGATGCTCATGCAATTCATACGACAACAAATGTAAGTAGAAAAAAAGCTGTAGATAAGCTTAATGCAGGATTTGAAGGTTTATTAGATGAATAAGATTTGGAATAATTACAGATATCTTATCTTAAGACGTTTTACACAGATTGGAATTTTAATTCTTTTCTTTGGTGCAAATGCATGGGGATGGAAGATCTTAGAAGGTAACCTTTCGACATCAAAAATCTTTGGCATTATTCCAATGAGTGATCCATATGCAGTTTTGCAAATGGTAGCTGCAGGTGCTGTTGTGGCAACTGATTTGTTATTGGGTGTAGCAGTTGTAACACTTTTTTACTTTTTTGTTGGTGGTAGAGCATTTTGTTCTTGGGTGTGTCCGATCAATATGGTAACGGACAGTGCAAACTGGCTAAGAAGAGTCTTTGATATTGATAGAGCACAATTACAAAAACAGCCAATTGGTAGAAATACTCGTTATTGGGTGTTGGGAATTAGTCTTATTGTATCAGCTGTGATGGGACTTGCTGCTTTTGAATTTATATCTCCGATTTCAATGTTGCATCGCGGTATTGTATTTGGGATTGGATTTGGTTGGGCTGCAGTACTTATCATCTTTGTTTTTGACTTGTTTGTTCTAAAAAACGGCTGGTGTGGTCATATATGCCCTCTCGGCGGTTTTTATTCACTTTTAGGAAAGTTTAGTTTTATTAGAGTACATCATATCGAAGAGAATTGTACTCTTTGTATGAAATGTAAAGTAGTCTGTCCTGAAAAACAGGTACTGCATATGATAGGAAAAGAGTCAATTCCTGTACTTTCAGGTGAGTGTACAAATTGTGCACGTTGTATTGAAGTATGTGATGATGATGCTTTAAAATTCTCTATAAGAGATTTGATTCAAAATAAAAAAACGGGAGAGTAAAATGAAAATTTTAACAAAAATTACGATAGGTCTGGCTGCTTCAGCTCTGCTTCTAGTTGGCTGTAATGGTGCAAATGCAGAAGCTAAAGCTGAAAAAAATGTTGTTAAACCAACAATTACTGCAGCTAATTTAGGATATAGAGGAACAGATGACCTTTTAAAAGAAGATGTTGTTCCTCCAAAAGTTGCATATCATTCTGCTGCACCAGGAACAAGCAAAAAGATTGCAAGAGCCTTTCAGGATGCACCACCGATGATTCCACATGATACAACAGGAATGTTGCCAATTACAAAAGACAACAATCAGTGTTTAGCATGTCATATGCCAGATATGGCTTCAAGTATGGGTGCAACACCGATTCCAGTTTCACACTTTACAAACTTCAGACCAAAAACTGCAGTTAAAGGTGACAAGATTCTTAAAAATGGTAAAGCGGTTAAAAATACTTCCTCTGAAAAATTAGCGAATGTTTCTATTGAGGTTGATAAAAGTCATCAAAAATTGTATGCGGGACGTTATAACTGTTCTCAATGTCATGCGCCGCAAGCTACAAATAATCTAGTTGATGATAATCATTTTAGACCAGTTTATACATCTCCAGATGGTGCTTCTAAATCATCTTGGAATCAGTCTAAGTGGTTAAAAGATATTGATACAAGCAAATAATCATGGAGAGAAGAGAGCTATTTGGCTTTCTCTCTTCCTCTGTTAAAGAGGTAGTGAGTAAGAAAAAAGATGAAGAAGTAGTTATAAGACCTCCGTATTATAGTGATGGAGATGCTTTTGTCACAGAGTGTCAAAACTGTGAAGGGGAGTGTGCCTCTTTGTGCCAAGAGCAGATAATAGTTATAACAGAAGATAAGACACCAAAACTTGTTTTTAATTCTCGTGGATGTACCTATTGTGATGCGTGTGCTATTGGATGTCCGAGTGATGTATTACTTGTCCAAAATAAACGTCTTATTGAAGCAAATATAGTGATCAATAAAGATAAATGTTTAAGTTGGCAGGGTATAATGTGTTTTTCATGTAAAGATCCTTGTTTTGAAAATGCTATAGATTTTAAAGCAATGTTTATGCCTGAAATAAATAATAAATGCACAAATTGTGGTTTTTGTATAGGACGATGTCCTGCAGATGCGATAGATATTTTAAAAGTGAGTTGATATGATAAAATATGTAGTTTATGTTTTAGTTTTTTTTACAAGTTTATATGCTGGAAAACTTGTTGAGCCTGATTATATTTATAAGATCTCTTCAGGTTTAGTAACAGATGTTTTAACAGATAAACAAAAGCTTTATGTCTCTACTGATATTGGTAATGTTGAAATATTTGATATGCAGAGTAAAAAAGAGATTCAGACTCTAAAGCTTGATAAAATAAAAGATTTTATGGGTGATGATGTTAATTCTAAGATTTTTTCTTTAGATATGTTGGATGGAAATCTTTTAATTCTTTCACAAGATAGTGGCGGCTATAGTCGTTTACATCTGTTTAAAGATGGAAAATTAACACAAATTGTATCTAAAGAGGATAAATTAAACATTATCAAAGCCAAATTTATTGATAAAAAAAGAGTAGTTATAGCTTTAATTAGTAATGATATTATCTCTTATGATATTCAATCAAAGAAAAAAAATTGGGTTACACAGGCTTCTATGTCTAAATTTTCAAGTTTTGCTTTAAATAATGATAGAAGTATGGTTGCAATTGCTGATGAGAGTGGGGATGTTCATGTGCTTTTTACAAAGGATGGTAGTAAAGTAAAAACTTTAAGTGGACAAAATGTTGATAATATTTTTAGCATAGCATTTCGTGGTGAAATAGTACTTACCGGTGGACAAGATAGACGAGCAGGAGTTTATAATATCAAAAGTGGAAGTGGATATCATAAATCTTCAAACTTTTTTGTTTATGGGGTAGGTCTTAGTCCTAGTGGTGAAATTGCTGCATATAGTAGTGATCTAAAAAATGATGTCTCACTTTTTCATACTAAAACAAGAGAGATAATTGCAAAATACAAATCGAATAAAGCTATAGTAAACAGTATCTACTTTATCAATGAAAAAGAGTTTTTTATAAATAGTAGTGCACATGAAGTCGGTTATTATACAATTAAATAAAAAAGGAGTTTTACAATGATAGAATATAGAGAGAGTGAGTTTTTAGTTGAAACAGAAGTACCTGAAGATGAGTTAATTATCTCACGTACAGATCTATCTGGAAAAATTACCTATGCCAATGAGACATTTTGTGATATAAGTGGGTATCATGAAAATGAGTTAATTGGTAAGTCTCACAATATTGTAAGGCATCCTGATATGCCAAGTGCGGCTTTTGCTGACTTGTGGAGTACTATTCAGGCTGGTAAACAATGGACTGGTATAGTAAAAAACATGAGAAAAGATAAAGGTTTTTATTGGGTAGAAGCAATAGTATCGGGTGTTTATAAAAATGGTGAACTCGTTGAGTATAAATCACTTCGATCTCCAATTTCTTATGAAATAAAGCTCAAATATCAAAGATTGTATGATAAAATGCGTGCTGAGAATAATGAAAAAGTAAGAAAAATAATTTACGAATAAGAGGAACAACAATGAATATATCAAGTATTGTAGTACAAACAACACCAAAGTTTTTAGATGAAGTAGTAGAGAGTTTAAAAAACTGTGAAGTATGTGATTATCATCTTCATGATGAAAAAGGGCGTGTCATCATTACTATAGAGGGTGAAGATGTAAGTGAAGAGCTGGGCAAGTTAAAAGTTATTGAAGCGATTCCTCATGTTATTGCTGCTGATATGCAGATGGCATACTCTGAAGATGAACTCGATGCAAATATTAAAGTGATCAATGAAAGTGATGCAGTACCTAATATGCTCAATGATGAAAATATAGATATTGATAATGTGATTTATCATGGGGATTTAAAGAAAAAAGATAGTGAACTTCAAGAGTTTGCGAAAAGTTTAAGTAATACTGACGGAGTTAAATAATGGCTGGTGTAGTATTTACTTCTACTATTAAATTAGATGATTCTGATAAATGGTTTATAGAAATTCAAGATATTACAGATGAAGATGATATTCGTACTGAAATTTGTTTTGATTTAGATGAGTATGAGACAAAGATAGAAGAGATGGGTTCTGAGTATGGTGGACATATTGATGAAGTAAAATGGCTTAAAGATGATAATGTACTTCCTCCTGTTTTAGATGAAATTCGCTTAAAAATGGCAGAACAACGTGCTAAGATAGAAGAGGAGAGAGGTGAGCCTATCACTCCTGTAGCAGAGAAGAGAGAGGAGTAGTTTTTAACTACACTCTTTTTGCAGGAAGTCTATTAGAAGACTGTTATATCACTGAGTATGGCAGTTAAATTTTACTTTTCTTTGAAATAAGGGCTTTTACAAGAGATGTTTTGATAGAATTATAGGCTTCTTCATTTTGTTTAATGACCTTTTTTTCTCGTTGAAGTTTTCTGCTAAGTGTATCTAATTCTTTTTGCAGAATCATATATTGTGTTAGACTACTTTTTTTAACAATATTTTTAAGTACCTTTTCTCTTTGTTTACGTAATGCATTGCGTTGTTCTTGTTTTCTTAAAATATCCTCTCTTATTATTTTTTTCTTTTCCTCATTTTTTGTCGTTTCAAGTCTGTTTTTTTGTTTATTTATTTTGCGGGAAAGTTCTTCTATCTGAATTTCAAGATTGATTTTTTTAGCTTTGAGAAGTTCATTGTTTTTAATAGGAGAAAGACCATTAATATAAAATTTTTGAACCTCTTGTTGTAATGCATTCCGCTCTTTTTTAAGCATAATAATATTTTTCTTTGCTTTTGTATATATTTTTACGATACTTAACATGGATGGAACAGTCCATCTTAAGCCATTTTCTGCTTCTATATGAGGGACTTTATATTTTTCTCCACCAATTACTAATATATCTTGTGCATAATAATTTAAAAAATCTAGAATGTGTTGATTTGAGAGTGCAAATTCATCAAGAATAAACTCAGCAAGATATGTAAAGACCTCTTTAAAATGAATTCTAAAAATATAACCTGCAAAACCAAGAAAAAAACCATCTTCATCATCATATATTTCCATTAATTTTTTAAGAGTTAGATTGTGAATATAGGAAAAAGCTTTTTTCTCATACTCATCATTGGAAATTTTTTTTTCAATAAAATTTTTTTCGAAAAACTCCTGTGCTATTTCAAAAAAGAAATGTTGGTTTTCTTCTTCTTCAAAGAATTCTTTATAAAAAGATTCCAGTTCTTCTTCTTTAATACCGTTATATCTATTTTTTACAGTATTTTTTTCTTCTTCAGGAATTTGTTTTTTGACAGTTTCATCAATTATCTTGATAAATATATGACCATTTTTACTAATGACAACAGAGTTGTTTGTTAATTCAAATGCAGCACGTATATATGCTTTTACAAGATCTGAAAGAGATTCTTCCTTTAAAGTTTTTTGTTTTTTTATAAAATGAACAATGCGTTTAACAAGAGAACTGTTTATCAATATTTGATTGTTTTTTCCTTTGTAGTTATAGATAATATCATCTTCATGAGCTTCTAAAAATTCTACAAAATTATCTAAAATATCTTCGTCAATTGTTATTTGTTTATGCATAACTTATTTTATCAAAATTATGTTAAAAATGTCTTCTTTTTGGATAGGTATTTACAATATGAGTAGTTTGAAGCGTATGCTTAAAATGCTTATGCTTTATAAAAAGTAAGCAAATTAAAAGCCACTTTTTAGTATAATTCACGGATTTTTATAAAAAGGTGTATGCATGACTAACAAACGTGTTTTAGTGAAGTTTTCGGGTGAAGCTCTTGCTGGTGAGGCAGGTCATGGAATTGACACACAGATACTAAAGTATATTGCGCAGGAGATTAAGTCTCTTATAAATGCCGGTATTGAAGTTGGTATTGTTATTGGTGGTGGAAATATTATCCGTGGAGTTACTGCTGCACAAGATGGAATTATTAAACGTACATCTGGTGATTATATGGGAATGCTGGCGACTGTAATTAATGGAGTTGCTATGCAAGAAGCTTGTGAACATGCCGGACTTCAAGTTAGAATGCAGACTGCCATTAAAATGGAACAGATTGCTGAGCCGTATATTAACCGTAAAGCGACACGTCATCTTGAAAAAGGTCGTGTTGTTATTTTCGCTGCAGGAACAGGAAATCCATTTTTTACTACAGATACAGCAGCAACACTTCGTGCAGTTGAAATTGGTGCAGAGGTTATTATAAAAGCTACAAAAGTAGATGGTGTATATGATAAAGATCCTAAAAAGTTCAGTGATGCTGTGAAGCTTGATGAACTTACTTATGATCAAGCACTGCAAGATCATATAAAAGTTATGGATGATACATCAATCGCACTTGCAAAAGATAACAGCCTACCAATTATTGTTTGTGATATGTCTATTCAAGGAAACTTATTAGATATTTTAAACGGCAATATGAAAAACTGTTCAATAGTTAAATAAAGGAAAGTAAATGAAAGTTGAAGAATTAACAGCAAAAGTTTTAGAAGAGAATCCACAAATGGATCGTTATCAGTTGGCAATCGCTGTTTCAAAAAGAACAGATGAGTTGGAAAATGGTGCATCAAGTAAATTAAGTGTAAATACAAACCATATAAAATCAGCAGATTTAGCACTTATGGAAATTGCAGAAGGCCTTATCGTTGTTAAGGGCTTTGTGGCTAAAAAAGAGAAGTAATCTCTTGGGCTTGAATCAACTCAATATTGAAAAGATAAAACATCTTCGTGATGTTGATTCAGCATCTTCTTATCTTTTCTCGCAAATTCCCCCTACACAACAACTCCAAGAAGCGCTTATTTTTTCTATAGAAGCTCACAAAGAGCAGTTTCGAAAAAGTGGTGAACCTTATATTATTCATCCTATTTTAGTTGCTTCTATTGTTGCTACACTTACAAATGATGAGTCAATGGCAATAGCTGCACTTTTACATGATGTTGTAGAAGATACAGAGATTACTATAGAAGAGATTGAAGAGAAATTTGGTCACGATGTTTCGCATCTGGTTTCAGGAATGACAAAAATAGATGTTATCCGAGACAGTGAGCTTGTTCCTTCAAATTCAGATGAAAAACTTGTTGTTTCGGCACTCTCTTTTAGAAAGATGCTGCTTGCTAGTATTGAAGATGTTAGAGTTTTAGTTGTAAAACTGTGTGATCGATTGCATAATATGCTTACCCTTGATGCACTTCCTCCACATAAACAAAGACGTATTGCAGAAGAGACTTTGGTTGTATATGCTCCTATTGCTCATAGACTGGGCATTAGTTTTTTGAAAAATCTCTTAGAAGATTTGAGTTTTGGATATCTTTTTCCCCAAGAAAAACATCATATAGATAATTATCTTGACACAAACTATCATGCAATGGAGATGAAATTGAGTGAGTTTAAAGACTCTATTTCAAAAACACTTATTAAAAATGGTTTTTGTGAAGATGATTTTGAAATTCTTTCTCGAATAAAACATCGTTACTCGATTTATTTAAAAATGCAGAGAAAAGGTGTCAGTATTGATGAGGTACTTGATCTTCTGGCAGTTCGTATTCTTACTAAAGAGCCTATTAAATGTTATGATGCTCTTGGTGTAGTACATTTGAATTTTCGTCCTTTAGCTTCACGTTTTAAAGATTATATCGCAGTTGCAAAAGATAATGGATACCAGACGATTCATACCACTGTATTTCATAAAAGTGCTATTTATGAGGTGCAAATTCGAACATATGAGATGCATAAAACTGCAGAACTTGGGGTTGCAGCGCATTGGAAATACAAGAGTGGTGGTAATAATATTAAGCTGGATTGGTTGGATAATTTACAGTATCAAAATGAATCTGTAGAAGATTTTTATGCTTTGATTAAAAATGATCTTTACTCTGAAGATATTTCAGTATTTTCTCCCAAAGGAGATGCTTTTACACTGCCTCGCGGTGCAGTTGCCCTTGATTTTGCATATGCAGTACACAGTGAAGTAGGCAATAAAGCAACAGCAGCACTTATCAATAAAACAAAATCCTCTCTCTTAACAGAGTTAAATAATGGAGATATTGTTAAAATTATTGCTGGTGATGAGGTTCAAACACGTTGTTCATGGATCGATGCTGTAAAAACTTCAAAAGCTAAAACAAATATGAAGCTTAATTGTAATGCTCGTCTTCGAGAGATTAATGCAAAGGCTGCAATCAACATCGTAGCAACTGCTATGAGTTTAAGTCATTCACGGGTAGCTGAATGGTTTAAAAAATGTCATTGTGACTCTTTGGCAACACTGCCTAATGATATCGAGTATTTTAAAAATATTATTCATAAATATCTAAGTGAGATTAGTAAAAACAGTCGTTTTAAAGCATTTATATCTCATCATAGATTTAAACTCAAACGTCAAGAATTCTCAGGACTTGTTGTATATGCTACAAGTAATGTCAGTGATGTCGTTTTTGACTACTGCTGTCATCCAAAACCGGGCGATGAAGTGATGGCATTTTTGGAAAAAGGCAAAGCGCATGTACATCATAAAATGTGCTCCAATGCAGCTAAAAAGCTTGAAGCAAATGAGCCTATGGTTTTTGTAAAATGGGCACAGGAAAATCTCTATAGATATAAGCTTATAGCTTCACTGCATAATGAAAAAGGAGCTTTAGCAGAGTTCTTAACATATTTGGTGAAATTAGATATTGATATATTATCGATAGAACTTGGAAAAGAGCATTCTGATTATATTCAATACTGTGAGCTTATTTTTGCTACAAAAGAAGCTGATATTAACAGACTTCGTGTTAAAATAGAGTCTAAAATTAAAGTCATCCATTTGGTACGAACAGATGATGCATATAAAAACTAAACAATTTTAAAAGAGAGAGTAGATGATAGAAGAGGCTTTAAAAGAGATAAATAGAGGTTGTGCTGAGATCATAGACAACGAAAGAGTTGAAAAACTTTTAAAAGCTTATTATGATGAAGGTCAAACATATGCTGTAAAAGCTGGTTTTGATCCAACAGCACCGGATCTGCATTTGGGACATACGGTACTTTTACAAAAATTGGCGACCTTTCAAAAGTATGGTGGACGTGTACAGTTTTTAATTGGTAGTTTTACTGCAATGATTGGAGATCCAACAGGTAAAAGTGCTACACGAAAAGTCCTTACGAAAGATGAGATAGTAAAAAACATCGAGTCTTATACAACACAAGCATTTAAAATTCTAGATAAAGAAAAAACGGATATTGTTTATAATAATGAGTGGCTTGATGCTTTAGGTGCAGCAGGAATGTTAGAGTTAGCTTCTAACCTTACAGTAGCACGTATGCTTGAGCGTGATGACTTTTCAAAACGTTATGCATCAAACACACCTATTGCTGTCAGTGAATTTATGTACCCGCTTTTACAAGGGTATGACAGTGTGTATTTGAAGTCTGATATTGAGATTGGAGGGACGGATCAAAAGTTCAATCTTTTAATGGGGCGTCAACTGCAAAAAGCTTATGGTATTAAAAAACAACAGGCAGTTCTTATGATGCCTATTTTAGAAGGACTTGACGGAGTCCAGAAGATGAGTAAGTCTTTAGGTAATTATATTGGTGTTTCAGATGAGCCAAATGATATGTTTGGAAAGGTGTTGAGTATCTCTGATGATTTGATGTGGCGTTATTATGAACTGCTTAGTACAAAATCATTAGATGAGATAGCTATGCTTAGATCAGGAGTTGAAGATGGAACGCTTCATCCTAAAAAAGTTAAAGAAGAGTTGGCATTGGAGATTACTGCACGTTTTCACAATGAAGATGCAGCACAGGCAGCAAAAGCAGAGTTTGAAAAAGTACATGCTAAATCTCAAATTCCTACTGATATAGAAGCGTTTGAGATTCCTTCTGAAGATGGATCACTATGGATAGCAAAAGCACTTGTAGATTGTAAATTGGAACCATCAACATCACAGGCTAGACGTGATATTAAGCAAGGTGGTGTTAAAATAAATCAGGAAAAAATTTCAGATATGCAATTGCAACTCACTCCTGGTGAGTATCTCTTGCAGGTCGGAAAAAGAAAATTTGCAAAATTAAAGGTAAGTTAATGAGTTTTAAGTCTTTAAAAATTGGAAAATATGAAATAGAGAAGCCTATAGTACAAGGCGGTATGGGTTTAGGTATCAGTTGGGATCAGCTTGCAGGTACAGTATCAGCAGAAGGTGGACTCGGTGTTGTTTCTTCTGTGGGTACAGGGTATTATAAAAATAGAGCATATTCTCAAAAACTTGTGGCAAATCGTCCTTTAAGTGAAGTAAACTTTTATTCACAAGAGGGGTTTAAAGCAATTATTGAAAATGCTAGAAAAATCTGTGGTGACAAGCCGCTTGCTGCAAATATTTTATATGCGATTAATGATTATGGGCGTGTTGTCCGTGATGCCTGTGAATCTGGTATTGATATTATCATTACGGGGGCTGGTCTGCCTACTAATATGCCTGAGTTTACTGAGGGTTATCCGGATGTTGCTCTTGTTCCTATTGTCTCTTCTGCAAAAGCACTTAAAATTATTTGTAAGCGTTGGAAAAAACGTTATGATCGTATTCCAGATGCTGTTGTTGTTGAAGGTCCAAAATCTGGTGGCCACCAAGGTTTTACCTATGAACAGTGTAAACTTCCTGAAAATCAGCTAGAAAATATTGTCGGACCAGTGGTTGAAGAGGCTGCGCAATGGGGTGATATTCCAGTCATTGCAGCGGGTGGTGTCTGGGATAAAAATGATATCGAAGATATGCTCAGTCGCGGTGCTCGTGGTGTTCAGATGGGTACACGTTTTATCGGTACCTATGAGTGTGATGCCCATGCAAACTTTAAAAAAGTTCTGCTTGATGCCAAAGAAGAAGATATCGTTCTTATGAGCTCTCCTGTTGGGTATCCGGCTCAAGGTGTTGTAACAAACCTTACTCATCTTGTAGAGAAACGTGAAGGGCCGGCTATTAAGTGTATCTCTAACTGTGTTGCACCATGTAATCGTGGTGAAGAGGCTAAAGAGGTAGGGTTTTGTATAGCAGACAGACTCTCTGATGCTTATGAAGGGAACACGGAAACAGGACTTTTCTTTTCTGGAACAAACGGATATAAACTCGATAAAATTATTTCAGTCAAAGAGTTAATGCAAAAACTTACAGAAGGTGAATAGATAGCAGATGCTTCGTTCCCTTTTTTTACTTTTCATATTCTTTATCTCACTGTATGCACAAAGCAGCAGTGAGCTTTTAAAGCGTGCTAACAAGTATGCAAAATCTTCAAGCAAAACATCACAGTTTCGTGCTTACAATGATTATAAAAATCTCTATCTGCAGGCATTAATGAATGAAAATAGTAAGTTAAAACGATCTGCTTTACAGGGGATTGTTAAGACTGGTAGCAGACTTCATATTGATGTCTCTCGTTATTCAAAAGAACTTGTAAGTATGCGCTCATCAAAAAAGCATCACAAAAAAAAGAAAAAAATAAAGAAAAAAACAAAGAAAAAGATTAAAGTTCAGTCATCTCATAAATTAAAATCTGTTTTCTGGCAGGATAATCGACTTCTTTTGAAGTTTGATAAAAAACTTACATCAAATCAAATTAACTATTTTACGCTTTATGATAAAAAAACAAAAAAGTATAAATATGTTTTTGATATTCATGCTATGTTGAATAAATCATATACTTTGAGAAAAAGTGGTATAGATAAAATTAAGTTGGCACAATATAATCCGACTACATTACGTTTAGTTATTGAAAATAGATCAAAATTAGTGGTACGATTTACCAAAAAGAGTAACAAACTCTCGATTGCTATCAATAAAAAGAGTGCACACATTCAAAAAAGATCAACAAAAACCAGAAAAAAAGTATCCGCATCATTGTATAAAAAGAACAAAGTTATTGTCATTGACGCTGGACATGGAGGAAAAGATCCTGGAGCAATAGGATATAGAAGATATCGAGAAAAAATAGTAACGCTACAAATAGCCAAAGCGTTGAAAAAGATACTTAAAGCAAGAGGTTATAGAGTGTATATGACACGAGAAAGGGATCGTTTTATAAAACTGCGCCATAGAACAAAATATGCCAATGATAAAAGAGCAGATATTTTTATAAGTATTCATGCCAATGCTGTTGGTAAACAATCTGCTAAAAATGTGCATGGTATAGAGTGCTATTTTCTCTCTCCATCTCGTTCTCATAGAGCTAAAAAAGTTGCAGCCATGGAAAATTCAGCGGATTTAGAAGATATGAACTTTTATGGTAAACAGTGTTTTTTAAATACAATAAATTCTCATAATATTATTGCAGCAAATAAACTTGCAATAGATCTGCAACGTGGAGCTTTAGCCTCTTTGCAAAAGAAGTATAGTAATGTAAAAGATGCGGGTGTCAGAGAGGGTCCATTTTGGGTTCTCGTTGGTGCGCAAATGCCGGCTGTTTTAGTTGAAGTGGGTTTTATTACCCATCCTATGGAAGCAAAAAGGCTAGTTGACAGAAAATATCAAAAGAGTATGGCAGAGGGGCTTGCCAATGGTATTGAACGTTATTTTATAAATAAGTAGTAGGCAATAAATAAGAGGAGTAGCTTTATTGCTCCTCTTCTTTTTTATACTCCAGATTTCCTGCTCGTGATTCTTTTTCATTGATGAGTTTTTCAATCTGTGCTTTGACTTTATCGTAGCGAAATTGCTCTTTAAAGCCTTGAATACGTCCACCTGCAGCATTTGGATGACCACCGCCACCAGCCCACTCTTTAGAGATTTGTGAAACACTTACCTGATTATTTGCTCGCAGACTCATAGTACCACGTGAACTTACATCAACAATAAAATCATACTCTGGATATTTTGTTAAAAATCCATTGCCGATGATAGAAGTATTTCCAACACCATAAGAGAGATATCCACGATATCCTTTGTAGTAGATTGTTTTTTCATCACGTGCACGTCCAAGAAGTTCTACAACATACTCTGTTGCAAGGTTGTCAAGTGTGTCATTTTTATCTTGTTTGAAAAAATCTTTTTTTAAGAAGTAGATTTTTTCGTCTAAAACTATCGGAGCATCTGGTTCATTGATATATTTTGCAGCTTCATGTAAAAGAGAGAGTTTGTATTGAGAGTCTTCCTTTGGAAACATAATTCTGTTGAGTTCACGTGTTTCATTGACAAGACGCATACAAACTTTACCATATTCAAAATTATCATGTTCTTCTTGTTTCCAAAGATCAACCGCATTAACAACATCTACATATTTTTGCATCCATGATGGTTCATCAATTTCAAAATGTTCTTTTGTATAGTCATACATAATTTTTGTTGCACAACGTGTTGTGTCAAGATAGTACCATTCATATTTATTAGCACTATCCTCACCACTTCCATGATGATCTAAAAGTTGCACTTGTGTATCAAAACCATTTTCATTAAGTTTTTTTACTTCATGTGTCAGCCATTTTGATTCATCGGCTGTTAGGTTTAGATCTGTTATTAAAATCAGTGTTGCTTCATTTTTATCCTGCTTAATCTTTTCAAGGATAAGATCAAGCTTTTGTTTCACTTCCGCACCATAGTTTGCATTATAATTAAATTTTTTATAGGGAGTGTACATCATAACAAGTTGGCAACTATAGCCGTCTAAATCTATATGAGAGAGGTGGTGGATTGTTCTGTTTTTCATTTATTACCTTTTTATTCTTCTGGAGTTGTGATTGAGATAGATCCGAGTACTTCAAATGTAGCACTTGCATCTATCTCTGCATGAGAGAGTGTTACTACATCGAGTGAGAATCGTTCAAATATCTCTGCAATACCACGTCGTATCTGTGGATCTACAATAATGATAACAGGAGATATTCCTTTTTGAAGGAGTTCTGCTGCTTTTGCACTGGTTGCTTGGATGAGCGCATTGATTTCTCCGACATTGAGCATAAGATTTCTTACGCCGTCTTGTTCCTGAGATTTTTGTAAGAGAAGTTGTTCTGTATTTGTATCAAATGTGAGTAGGCGAATAACTCCATCATCGCTTGTGTACATTTGTGTAATAACACGAGAAAGTTTTGCACGTACTTGCTCACTTATAAGTTCAACATTTTTTGTATATTCTGCTATGTCGGCAATTGTTTCTAAGATAGTAAGCATATCTTTAAGCGGTATTTTTTCATGTAAAAGAGACTTTAATACCCTTTGAATAAGACCAATAGAAGCAACTTTGAGAACATCATCAATAATTACAGGATATGTTTCTTTGATTTTATCGATCAGTGATTGTACCTCTTGACGCGTAAGGAGTTCTTCTGCATTACGCTTGATAAGTTCACTCATATGTGTTGATATTACAGTGGCTGGATCAACAACAGTATATCCGTTAATAATAGCATCTTCTTTTTGATCCGGTGTAATCCAAATAGCATCTAGTCCAAAAGCAGGCTCTTTTGTAGGCTCACCTTCAATTTCACCCGTTGCCATACCGCTGTCCATTGCCAAAAATTTATCTGGCATAATTTCACCTTCACCAATAGCGATCCCCTTTAGAAGAACTTGATACTGATTTGGTTTTAAGTGAAGATTATCCCGAATACGAACTTGTGGCATTAAAAAACCATAATCTGAGGCAATTTTTCTTCGCATTGATCGGATGCGCTCAAGGAGATCTCCTCCCTGTGAAGCATCTGCAAGCTTAATGAGTTGATAACCAAGGGTAAGTTCTAGCATCTCTACTTTTAAGATATCTTCTAAAGCAGCTTCTTCTTCTTTTGCGATCTCTTCATTGGATTTTTTCGGTTTTTTCGCACTTTCTTGTTCTTGTATATCTTGTACCGCTTTTTTTGCACCTATAAGGTTATCAACATCAAGGATTGAGAGTTCTCCCTTCTCATATTTGTAGATTGACCAACCGAGAATTCCAAAAAGGAGGCCGACAAACATCATTGAAGCAGTAGGAAGACCAGGAACCAGACCAAAAAGTACCATGATAAATCCGACAATCATCATAGTTTTTGCATTTCCAATCATCTGGTTGATTGTGCCTTCTGCAAAATTATCACCATCACTTGAACTTCTGGTGATCATAATACCTGTTGCAGTAGAGATAATAAGTGCAGGAATCTGACTTACAAGTCCATCCCCGATTGTCAGGAGCGTAAAAGTTGCTGCACTGTCAGAAACACTCATATCATATTGAAATACACCGATTAAAAATCCACCAATAATATTGATAAGCGTAATGACAATACCTGCAACAGCATCCCCTTTTACAAATTTGGAAGAACCATCCATAGCTCCATAAAAGTTTGCATCCTGTAAGATTTCTGCACGTCTTGCTTTTGCTTGTGCATCATCAATAAGTCCGGCATTAAGATCGGCATCAACCGCCATCTGCTTACCAGGCATTGAATCAAGTACAAATCTTGCAGCAACTTCAGCAACCCTTGTAGAACCTTTGGTGATAACCATAAAGTTGATTAAAACTAAAATCGAGAAGACAATAATACCAATAACAAAGTTACCACCGACAACAAAGTCTCCAAAACTGGTAATAATATCACTAACTGCCTCGGGTCCTTCATGCCCTTTACTTAAGATCATCCTCGTTGTAGCAATATTCAAGGAGAGCCGGTAAAGTGTTAAGATCAGTATCAAAGTAGGAAATGTTGTCAGATCTGTCGGTTTTGGTACATAGAGTGAAATAAGCAGTATTAAAACTGCGATGGCAATGGAGACAGTTAAAAGTACATCTAAAACAGAAGATGGCAGTGGAACAATGATAATGGCTAAAATCGCCATTACAAAGAGAACAACACTAAGATCACGTTGTCCTATAAGAAAGTTTAGTCCAGTACCAATCTGCTGTTTTGTAGTAAGTTTTCTTTTTGCCAAATTATTTGTTTACCACGTCTTACTTAATCTTCCAAAATATCAGCTAAGCTCAGTTCTGCTAAAAAAAAATCAATTTTACCTTGCAGTTTATGTAGAAAAGGCCAAATTGAACAGATCTGTGCTTTGTTAGAAGGGCAGTCATGCATAGAGGGCGAGCACTCAAAGACAGCAGGTGCTTTTCCTTCTACGCTTGTCATAACATCGAGCATATTGATAGTTTCTGGTGCTTTATTAAGTACAAAGCCTCCATGCACACCTTTATAGGATTTGAGAATATCTGCTTTTGCAAGTGATTGTAAAATTTTTGCTAAAAAACTTTTAGAGATAAAAAGTTCGTTGGAGAGTGTTTCACTATCCAATGGATCTTTGGCTTTTGATAAAACTATAAGAGAAAGTATTGCATATTCACTGGCACGGGTTATTAACATATTTAAAAATCTTTACGTAATTATTTTTCTTCTTATTATAGCTAAAAAAGTTAAAACTATCTATAAATAATTTTAAAGAATATTTCTGCTATAATTGCGCTTCAACTTCCTTTGCATTTGTGTAAGAGAAGAAAATTATACCATTCAGGAGGCTATTATGGCTTTAGATTCGGCGAAAAAACAAGAGATTATCGCAAAATACGGACGTAATGAGAATGACACTGGTTCTAGTGAAGTTCAAATTGCACTTTTAACAGAGAGAATTAAAGAGTTAACAGAACACTTAAAAGTTTTCAAAAAAGATCACGCTTCACGTCTTGGACTTCTTAAATTAGTTGGACAACGTCGTCGTTTAATGAAATACTTCAAAAGAACGAATAAAGAGGCTTATGCTAAACTTATCGAAGATTTAGGTATCCGCGACAACATCTAATAAACTTTTAGAAGTTTATGTTTTTAAGGGAGTGGAGTTTTTTAACTTCTCTCCCTTTTTTTATGCCAAAAATTTGGCATTTTTATAAAAAGATCTCAATAGCTCTTGTTAAATCCTCTTTTGTATCTATTCCAAACCCTGTACTTGCCACTTTTACCATTGCAATCTTTTTTTGATGATAAATAGCACGAAGTTGTTCTAGTTTTTCAATATCTTCAATTGGAGCATCAGGAAGTGCACAAAACTCTTTTAAACTTTTTTTTGAAAATCCATAGATGCCAATATGTCCAAAATAGACTGCTTCTCCGCTTTGATTGTGTGGAATTTTAGCCCGAGAAAAATAGATGGCATTGCCGTGTGCATCCAAAACTACTTTTACAAGATTTGGATCTTGTGCTGCATCTGCATTGATGGAGTTATAGCAACTTCCCATAATAAACGCAGCTTGTTGCTCTTGTAAGGTATGTAGTTTTGTCATTAAAGACTCTACAACATCAGGTTCAATAAAAGGCTCATCTGCCTGAACATTGATAATAAGTTCATTATCATCAAGGCCTAAAATTGTAGCACATTCATGGATTCTGTCTGTTCCGCTTTTATGAGTAGTTGAAGTCAGCATTGCTTTAACTCCATGCTCTTTACAGATCTCTATGATCTTTTCATCATCAGCAGCAACAACTACATCATCTAAATGTGCAACACGTTTTGCAGTACGAACAACCATAGGCAGACCACCAATGTCTGCTAAAACTTTTTGAGGAAAACGAGATGATGCCAAACGGGCAGGAATAATTATCATTTTTTAATAACCTTTTTAATCGCTTTGAGTATAATTACACAATTATATCAAAGGCTTTATCAAACTATGCTTCTTTATCAGCCCCAATCAGGTTACTGTTATAATAGTGACTCTATCTTTTTATATGATTTTATCAATAATTTTCAACCAAAAGGCAAGGTCCTTGATGTTGGTGCAGGCTGTGGTATTGTCGGTCTTTTAGTGGCTAGAGACAATCCAAAAGTGGAACTTGAAGCTGTTGAAAAACAGGAACTCTTAGCAGATTATGCTTACAAAAATGCAAAAGCAAATAGTATGGAGTATAAACTTCACAGAAATGATTTTTTAGATCTGCAAACAGATTATAAATATGACTATATCATTTCAAATCCTCCATTTTATCCCGATGGTGTTCAAAAATCAAAAGATGAAATGCTTACATATGCAAGATATAATTCAAGTCTGCCAATGGATAATTTTTTTAAAAAAGTTTCCCAACTTTTAAAACCACATTCTCATTTTATTTTTTGTTATGATGCTACACAACTTGGTCTTGTATCTGTAGCACTTGAGCGTGTGAAGATGCGTATAGTTGATGTTCGGTTTGTTCATCCAAAAGTAGATAGAAGTGCCTCTTTGGTTATGATACATGCTCGTAATGGTTCTAAAGCAATGGCAAAAATTTGGCCTCCATTGATCCATTTTGATGCAAAAGAGTTAACAAAAGAGGCTCAAGAGATCTATGAAAAAGCAAAAACAGAGAGTAAAAAATGTCAATTATAAAAAAAGAAGGTTATCCTTATGCATTTAACACTGATGCGTGTTCAACGTGTCAAGGACGCTGTTGTACAGGAGAGAGTGGCTATATTTATGTTACAAAAAATGAGATATTTGCAATTGCAAAACTTTTAGATATGGATGTTAATGAATTTGGAGTAAAATATCTTTTTAAAAACGGATATAAATATTCACTCAAAGAAAACAAAATCGAAGACTCTTATGAGTGTGTCTTTTATGACAGAGAGTCCAATGGATGTAAAATATATATGGCACGACCAAATCAGTGTAAAACATTCCCTTTTTGGGACTATTTTAAAACACATGTAGATGAACTCAAAGAAGAGTGCCCTGGGATTATTGATGTTTAAAATTATTCTTTTTTCATTTTTTCTTTTTTTGAGTGCATGTTCTCAAAAATCTCCGACACCTATGAAAGCAAGTCAAAAAGCTTTTGATGCTGAAGATACTTATATTATTTTTGCATTGCGTGCGGAGCAGGTTGGTGACTTTAAAAGTGCTGCTAAACTTTTTAAAAAGCTTTATACGAAATCATCAAAAAAAGAGTATATATATAGATACCTTAAAGATAAGATTATTTTAAAAGAGTATCAGGATGTTATTACTACAGTGGATAATATAAGCAAAGGTTCTTTATCTGATCCTAAACTTGTGCGGTTGAAAATAATTGCACTTATTGAGTCCAATCAACTCAATGAAGCAAAAAAAATAGCAGTAAAGCTTGCAAAAAATACAAATGCAGTAGAAGATTATCTTCTTGTCAGTGATGTTTATACTAAAAGCAAAGAGTATGATATAGCATTAAAATATCTTGAAGGAGCATATGTTAAAGATTATAATGAAAAGCTGCTTGATAAGATGGCTATTCTTCTTTATGTAAATCTAAATAGAAAAAAAGATGCTATTGCAGATTTAGAGTCTCATATACGCATTCATGGGTGTTCTAAGCTTATTTGTAACAGACTTGTAAGTTTATATAGTTATGAAAACAATATTGACGGACTCCTTTGGGTGTATAAACGACTCTATGCAAAAGAAAAGAATGAAGATATTGCACAGAAAATAATTCAGATTTACTCGTATAAAAGAGAGTATGTTAAGTTAATGGATTTTTTAGAAGAGAATCATATTGATGATGAACTTTTACTGCAACTTTATCTTTCTGGAAAAAATTATAAAAAGGCGAGTCAGCTTGCTTTGAAGCTTTTTAATGAGAATGGAGATTATGGTTATTTAGGACAGAGTGCTATTTATAAGTATGAAAGTTATAAAGGAGATATTTCAAAACAAGAGCTTCAATCTATTATTGAAGATCTTCAAAGAGTAGTTCAATATGACAAAAATACACTTTTTATGAATTATCTTGGATATATTTTGATAGATCATGAGATTGATGTAAAAAAAGGTTTAAAATATATACAAGAAGTTCTTAAAAAAGAACCAGATTCAGCATATTATTTAGATTCACTTGCATGGGGTTACTATAAACTAGGAGAGTGTTACAAAGCAAAAAAAATTATTGCAAAAGTTATGAAATTAGAGGGTGGTAATGAGCCGGAAGTAGTGGAACATTTTCATGTGATAAACAAATGTATAAAAAAACCAAAAGGTAAAAAATGATTTTAGATGATATTATTAAAAAAACAAAAGAGGATCTTCTTAAAAGAGAAAAAGAGTTTTCTTTAGATTGGTTAGGTCGTTCTTTGGCATTTAATGCAAGACAACCAAGAGATGTTTTTTCTTTTTTAAGTGCAACAGAAGATGATCCGTATCGTATTATTTCTGAGGTGAAAAAAGCTTCTCCTTCTAAGGGTGTAATTCGTGAGGATTTTGATCCTTTAGCAATTGCTCAGGCATATGAAAGAGGGGGTGCAAGTGCAATTTCAGTTCTAACTGAGCCTCATTTTTTTCAAGGCAACTTGGAGTATCTGGCAGGAATACGCAGATATGTAAGTATTCCACTTCTTCGTAAAGATTTTATAGTTTCAAAGTATCAGATCCTGGAAGCTTTAGTATTTGGTGCGGATTTTATACTTTTAATTGCAGCAGCACTCTCAAAAAAAGATCTGAAAGAACTTTTAGCATATACGCGACATTTAGGTATGGAAGCATTGGTTGAGGTGCATGATAAAGCAGATCTTGTAAAAGCTATCTATGCAGGTGCAGATATAATTGGAATAAACCATAGAAATCTACAAACTTTTGAGATGGATATGGAGTTAACCTATAAACTGATGCCACTTATTCCAAATGGTAAAATCATAGTTGCAGAGAGTGGTATTTATGAACATGGACAGCTTGAAGATTTAAGCAAAGCAGGCGTGGATGCATTTTTGGTTGGAGAATCACTTATGCGTCAGGATGATGAAGAAAAAGCATTAAGAAAATTAAAAACAGGAGAAGAAAATGCGTAAAATTTTAACAATTTCAGCAGTTGCAGTAGCTCTTTTATTTACTGCATGTACACAAGAGACACAAAACAGAATAGGAAGAAGTATTCAAAACTGGACAGGAACAAATGGAGTTTTAGATATTTATATGGGTGAAAAGATGGTGCAACGCTTTATTAAGATAGACAAATTGACAACAGCAATTGCAACAGATGGTTCAACACCGAGAAATTATCGCTATGGATATGGATATTTAGATAAAAATTTTAACTATAAAGTTGATGCTGGAGAGAAAAAACTCTATTTTGAAATAAGTAACTATGCAACTCCATATGTATTTTATGAGAATCCAGGAAGTAAATAAGTGGATGTTATAGAACTTTTTAAAAAATTAGTTTCTACCAAAAGTGAAACTCCAAACGATGGTGATCTTTTGGAGTTTATTGCAGCGTATTTAGATGGATTTGAGGTGATACATCTTGATAGAGAAGATGTGAAAAATCTCTTTATCTATAAAAAATTTTCAGAGGGTGAACATCTCTGTTTTGCAGGGCATGTTGATGTTGTTCCCGCAGGTGATGGCTGGAAGTATGATCCGTATAGTGCGACAGAAGAGGACGGGTATATCTATGGTCGTGGTACTCAGGATATGAAAAGCGGTGTAGCTGCATTTACACAGGCTGTAAAAGAGGCAGAGAATTTCAAAGGTACACTCTCTTTGCTGTTAACTTCTGATGAAGAGGGAGAAGCCGTAAATGGAACTGTTAAAGTACTTGAGTATCTCAAAGAACATAATCTGCTTCCTGATGTATGTGTAGTTGCAGAACCGACTTGTGAAGATCACTTTGGCGATGCTATAAAAGTAGGGCGTAGAGGAAGTATTAACGGATATTTAACTCTTAAAGGGAAACAGGGTCACGCAGCTTACCCTGAGAAAGCTATTAATCCTATTCATCAAATTGCAAAGCCGCTTGCTGAGATGGCAGGAGTTGATCTTGATGATGGCGATGCGGCTTTTGCTCCTTCAAAGTTTGTTATTACGGATATTCGCTCAGGAATGCAGGTTACCAATGTAACACCAAATGATCTCAAAATGATGTTTAATGTTCGCAACAATACAAATATTACACAAAAAGAAGTGAGAATGTTTGTAGAAAAACATCTCGAAGGTCTGGACTATGAGTTACGTCTTACACAGGGTTCCTACCCGTTTCAAACAGATACAAATACAAAACTTGTACGCAAGATAGATGAGGCAATCAAATCTATAACAGGTATAAAGCCAAAATACTCAACTGCAGGTGGAACCAGTGATGCAAGATTTATTGCTCCAATGGGTGTGGATGTTATTGAATTTGGTGTAAAGAATGATACCATTCACTCTGTGAATGAACGAACGACAAAAAAAGAGGTAAAAGATTTGTATAGAGTTTTTAAAACTCTTATAGAAATTTGGGATAAATAATGAGATATTTATTAACCATAATACTGTTTACAGTTACGCTTATGGCAACAGAATTGCACTGGTATGATGAATATGAAGATGCATTGCATGAAGCAAAAAAAGAGCATAAACTTATTTATGTTTTTATTTCATCATCACAATGTGGCTGGTGTCATAAGTTTGAAAAGACGACACTACAAGATGAAGAGATAAAAAAGAGACTGCAAAAAGAGTTTATCACAGTGCATCTTGTACGTGATTTTGATACTGTTCCCCCACAATTTAAGACATCACCTGTACCTAGACACTATTTTTTGAATGCAGATGGAAAGATCTTATATGATTCATTGGGTTACAGAGAGGTAGATACATTTAAAGCATTTATGGGATATGCTCAAGA
>JAMOSE010000196.1 GCA_027063215.1 Sulfurimonas sp.
AATTTATTCTTCTAGAGTAAGTGATAGAGAAGGTGGCAAGAGTGTAATTGTATTGTCTTGAATTTCCAGATGGAAAGGCATGTAGGATTTTGAATCAGTTTTATAATGGAACTCATTCTTTTCATTAATGGTGAAAATTATATGGTTGAGTCCTCTGAGCGGTTCACTAATTGAGATGCTTGCTTTTTTGTATGAATTTTCAATGGCAGTAATTTCTTCTTGAAGAGTCGTTATTTCATCTCGTATCAGTTGCATATTATGCGGTTTAAATCGTTGTGCCTGTTTCAATTTATATTTTAGATCATCGATCTCTTTTTTGATAAACTCTATTTTTTTCAATAAAATAGGAACTTCTTTATAATTAATTTTAAAAATATTGTCTTCACCGCTTACAAGATGAACTGTAATGGAATTGGAAGCATAAACTTTGAGTCTGTTTTTTGTATGTCCTATAATGACATTTTCTGCAAATATTTCTCCTCCTAGTGAAGAGTCTATTTCTACTGTTGAAGCATGAACAATGCCACCTTCTAGAAGAGAAATTTTGGCTTTATGACATCGAAGTGTCCCTTTATGTCTATTGATTGTCGCAAAATGAGCAGATTGTCTGGAACTTTGATGGGTTGCACCGTTAATAGTAAGATAGTGTGCATCAAGATAAGAGTTTGCTCCTACAAAGCCATCCACATTTATAGTTTTACATACAAGTTTGACACCTTCTCCTATAGAATCTTTTGTCTCATCACTATCTGATATACTGAGATTAGTATCTTGATCATGTATATATGCATCTATAAGATGATCATATCTAGATACTTCATTGAGTTGTAAATGTTTATCAACCGATATATGTAAACCGTCATAATGAACATAGCCGTCTTTTTTGCTAATATAGAGTTTCGTGCTTTCATCTTCTTGTATATAGATAGATTGAGGATCAAAATCAATTGTTATATTATCAACACTATTTGTATGAATATTATTTATGATCTTACCATAGGCATCAAATCCATTTTGTCCACAAAGAGGTTTTGTATGTTTTATTAAGATCTCATCTTTTTGAACACGGACAACTCTTTGTTCTTTTCTTTTTTGTTTAAAATAGAGTATTAATTCACTTTTGCGAGACATTACCGGTTCAATACCATCAAAAAGAGGAAAAGTTAACTTTTGAGAAAATTTTTTTGAGTAGAGATATTTTATAAAAATTTTGAGAGCATTTTTCATTGATGAATCAAAAATTTTTATAAGTATTTTATGAGATGCTTTGATCTTGTTAAACTCTTTGTAAAGTAATTTTAAAAGTTCTAGGGGATCATATAATTTATAAGGAATAGTCGATTGTGGAGAGAGTATTAATTTTGGTTTTGTGCTATACTCTCCAAAGTCTATAGAATAGATTAAATTTAATTCTTTTTTTTGTTTTTGAAATATCTTAATTGTATAAAACTGTAAAAATTCTATATTTTCTTGAAGAATTTTTTGATGATGAAGATACTGCTTTAAAACTGTTTTTTGATAATGTACAAACTCTTGATTTTGATTGTTTTTTACAAGTGTATCTGTATGTATTATTTCAAAATCACACTCTGAAACAGGTATGAGCTTCTCAGTTGCATAGTGTTTGAGGGCATTTTTTATATATTTTGTTCTTAAGGTCTCTTTTTGTATCATTTATATCAGTACTCTAGTAAATCACTGTAATCATATTTTGAAAAGTTTAAATAAAGTTTTCCATTTTGTTTGATCACTCTGATATCTCTGTCATAAACAGCTAAAAATCTTTTTTTTATAATTTTACGTTGATAAGACTCAAGGTCAAGCGTTTTAAGATACTCTTTTAATTCAACAATTTCATCTGCTTCTTTTTCTTTTTTTTGTTCTATTGTCGCCTCTTCAATTGTTTCAATTTCTTGGATCTGTTGCGGTGATGGATGTTGTGTTAAAAGTTGTCTATTCATTAATTCTAAAATGTTTTTGAGTTGTTCATCTTTTGTTGCATAAACCTGTTCAATTTTACTCATCTCATCTCGTAACATTTGTTCTTTATCTTCTATGAGTTTATCAATCTTCGCTTCAAGTTGAATGATTTTGTCTTTGAGTTGTTGATTCTCTTTTTGATAGAGTGAGAGTACCATGGCAACGGTGGTTTTTGGTTTTTGTGGCATCTTCTTAACCTTGTTTGTGCTAATATCTTCTTTTTTATGGATGTGTGTATTTTGAACCGGTTCTTGTACAATAATATATGTGATACCATCTTCAACAACATAGTTTAATATTTTTGATCGGAGTTTTGAGTGAATCATCTCTTTGGACATTTTAAAATATTTTGAATATTCATCTAAGGTGAGTCGCATAATCATTTTCCTTGTTCATTTGTTACAATTTGTTACAAGAGGTATTTTGGAGGAGTTATTATACCTGATTTTCTCATCCAAACTAAATAGCCATTTTTAACAATTCCATGTTTATCTTCAAATGTATAAGCATGGGATCGTTTAAATTCTCTTTTGTGCAGTATGCGTTCATACTCTGGTCGGTATGTGAGAAAACTTTTAAATTGTTTGTATGCACTTTCTGAAACCATAACAGTAGATATGGTAAAGTGTTTATACTCAAGATACCGTGCACAATCATTGAGCCCATCTCCAATAAAATTTTCATGGCCTAAAATATCATGAAAACGATTGACTGTTCCTGTATGAACAGCAATTCTAATTCCTTTAAAATAAGGAAATTTTTTAGAAATCTGTTCAGAAAAGTGATTAAAGCTAAGACCTAAAATTACACCATATCCTTTATATCTTGGTTCTAACAAAGAGTAAAAACCATCTCCTGTAGAGATAAATCCAATAATAAAGTCTTTTAACTCTACATGAGCAGGAGCAAGCATTTTTTCAATAACTTTACGGTAACTTTTTGTTAAAAAAGAGATAATTTCAAGCTGTTGTTGTGAATCAAGCTTTGAAAAATCAATGATATCAATAAGGACAATATCAGTTGTAATCTCATTGTTGTTTTTCATATATATTCTTT
>JAMOSE010000197.1 GCA_027063215.1 Sulfurimonas sp.
CTATTTTATCATAAAGTTGTTTTAAATGAAGTATATAATATAATAAGCCAATTAATTTTTTAGGAAAGTAAAATGAGTAAAGGTATTTTAGATCTCGTTAAACCGGGTGTTTTATTTGGTGAAGATGTTTTAAAAGTATATAATCATGCAAAAGAGAACGGTTATGCCCTTCCAGCTGTTAATGTAGTTAACACAGAGTCCATCAATGGTGTTTTAGAAGCTGCAAAAAAAGTAAATTCTCCTGTTGTTATTCAGTTTAGTAACGGTGGTGCACAGTTTTATGCAGGAAAAGGGCTTAGCAATGAGCATGAACGTGCAGCAATTTTAGGTGCAGTGAGTGGTGCAATCCATACGCATATGATGGCTGAGGCCTATGGTGTACCTGTAATTTTGCATACTGATCACGCAGCAAAAAAACTGCTTCCGTGGATCAATGCACTTTTAGAAGCTGGTGAAAACTACTATAAAACACAGGGCAAACCACTCTTTTCTTCACATATGTTGGATCTCTCTGAAGAGCCACTTGAAGAGAATATCGGTATTTCAAAAGCTTACCTTGAAAGAATGAGCAAGATCGGTATGCATATAGAGATTGAGCTTGGAGTTACAGGCGGGGAAGAAGATGGTGTTGATAATACAAATATTGATAATGCACTTCTTTATACACAGCCCCAAGAGGTAGCACTTGCATATAAAGAGCTCAAAGAAGTTTCAGACAATTTTACAATTGCCGCATCTTTTGGAAATGTTCATGGTGTTTATAAACCGGGGAATGTGCAACTCACTCCTAAAATTTTGGATAATTCTCAAAAATATATAGAAGAGACAATGGGTACTGAGAAAAAACCTGTAAACTTTGTTTTCCATGGTGGATCAGGTTCGCTTCCAGAAGAGATCAGCGAAGCTATAAGTTACGGTGTTATTAAGATGAATATTGATACAGATACGCAATGGGCAACATGGAATGGTGTAAAAAACTATATTGAAAAATACCATGACTATCTTCAGTCACAGATCGGTAACCCTGAGGGTGAAGACAAACCAAATAAAAAATATTATGATCCAAGAAAATGGTTACGTGCAGGACAAGAAGGTCTTGTTGAACGTGTAATGCAAGCTTTTAAAGATCTCAATGCAATGGATAGAAACTAAGCAACTTAGTTTCTGTCTCTTTTTACTTCTTTATGAATATCTTCAATAGAGTTGAGATGGGGATGTTTTGCATAGTGTAGATTGAGAAGTTGATTGAGTTTGTTTAGATTAAATCTCCAAAACTTCTCTTTCTCAAATCTTTCATGTGCAACCATTTTTTCATGTAACTCTTTTACATCCGGTGCTTCTTTACACTCTTTTAAAACATGACACATATGTTCTACAAGATATTCATGTGCATCTTCTCCTGTATCATCATCTTCTAATGTACGATTTACCAAGAAAGGGTACATTTTCCAAATACCTAATGCTGTACCCACTACAAATGCAATCATCATCCATGTTGAAGTGCTTATCTCCATGTTAAACCTTTGTCTTAAAGTTTTCAATTATAGAACAATTTAGATAAAATTGCATTTATGAATGATAAAGTATTTGCAAAACCGATAAAAAAACAGTTTGAATTTGATGAGGAGGTCGCTGCCGTCTTTGATGATATGCTGCAGAGGAGTGTTCCTTTTTATAAAGAATCTCAAAAAATTACAA
>JAMOSE010000198.1 GCA_027063215.1 Sulfurimonas sp.
CCGATCGAGTGTTGCTTTTCCTGTGTCGCAGTAGAAGACAAAAACACTTCCTTCAGGGTAGTTTTGAAGCTCATACGGATTGTATATAACTGTATCGGCTTTTTCAATGGGTGCAAGTATGGTATCTACCAATACTACGCTTTTTCCCTCTTTTTCAAGTTGTCTTTTATTTTCTAAAAACTCTTTTTGAGTCCATTCATTTGGATAATTCATGATGGTATTATATTCTGGTATTATAAACGAATTAACTCTCTATAGGGTACAATACTGTAATGGCAAAGAAAAATAAGAAAAACAGTAAAATTAATCAAAGAATACGTAAATATTTTGACGGTGATCCTTTTGATGTGGGGATTGAGAGAGTTGAGAGCAAGACACTGAGTGAACTCTTCAGTGCACTTGGGATCTATGATATAGAGCATAATAAAAAGCTGATGATAAAGACACTTCGTATGATCTGGAGTGAGGCTGAGAGTGTGATGCGTCAGGATATTTTGCACTTTTTTGAGGCAGATGGTCGCATTTATAAGTCAGAAAAACCAAAAGATGAGCCGCACTTTAACCGTGAGGAAAAGATCGAGGCACTGTTACTTGAACTTGATGTCAATGAAGAAGAAGCACTTCGTCTCAAAGAGGCTTTTGCAACAGTGCGTGCTAAAAAGATAACGATAGAGAAGATGGAATCACGCTTGCGTCATATCCGCTATGAACTTAAACGGGAGAAGTTAGAGCGTGAACTTGAAGGCTTTTTTGATCTTGATGACAGCTTTGAGTTTAATGCATCACTGAAGTATGCACTCTACGATCAGCATTTTCACAAGATCCTGACTCTGCATACAAAGCCTTATTCCTATGAGTATATAGAGGCAACTCCTTATGAGGAGATTGTTCAAAAGATAGGGGAAGATAAACTTGTTGTGGTTGAGGAGAAGCAAAAGAGCATCGATACCTTTTTGCAAAATCTCAAATATCCGCATGCTTATCTGAGCACAAAAGAGATCTTGGACTCTCTGCGTGCTTCTCCACCAAAGAGCAAACTGACATACCCGCTTGTAAGTCAAAAGGTTTTAAAACGTATTATCGCTGATAAAATTGCAGCCAAAGAGATAGAGATCCATGCCCAAGAGGTACGTATTGTTGTTGATGAAATACTTGCATTACCTCACTCTACACTGAGTGTTTCTTATAATCTGGAGCTGCATATTGAGCTTGACGGACTGCTTGAGGAGATCTGGAACTCACGACGTTTTAATTTTGACGATGTACATACTGCAGTGAAAAAAGAGTATGAAGCAGAGTTTTTACAAGAGCTTACAGCGCTTGTGGAGGAGTGCCGTGAGTATGCCCAACTGCTGCACTTTAGTGAAGAAGAGCTCCATGATCGGGTTTATGAATTTGTTTTGGAACTGTTGCCAAGAAGCCTTCATCTTACTCAAAAGATCAAGCGAAAGATAACACGCCGTTTTTTACACTCCATTCAGGCTGAGCTTATAAAAAAACAGCGTCAAGAGCTTTTAGCTCGTACTATTCGGGATTTTAAAAATCTCTTTCCTGTCGCACGGGGGATGAATCGAAAACTGACTTTGCATATTGGTCCGACAAATAGTGGGAAGACATACCGTGCAATGCAACAGTTAAAAGAGGCAGATACCGGTTACTACCTTGCACCGTTGCGGCTTCTGGCATTAGAGGGGTATGAAACTCTCAAAGCTGAGGGGATTGATGCCTCTTTGATCACCGGTGAAGAGCAGATCCTTGATGAAGATGCAACCCATATCAGCTCAACGATAGAGATGATGAACTATGATGTGGATGTGGATCTCTGTGTTATTGATGAGGTGCAGATGATAGATGACAGAGATCGTGGCTGGGCATGGGCAAATGCCATTATCGGTGCACCGGCACAAGAGATCATTATGACAGGCTCACCGAATGTCAAAGATGCCATTATTGCACTTGCAGATTATCTGGGTGAAGAGCTGGAAATTATAGAGTTTGAGCGAAAAAATCCACTGCAGCTTTTGGAGCATCCCACAGATATTAAAGATATAGAAGCGGGAACTGCCATTGTGGCATTTAGCAGAAAAGATGTTTTAAAACTTAAACAGCAACTCTCTGCAAACTTTCGTGTTAGTGTTGTCTATGGAAATCTCTCTCCGGAAGTCCGCCGTGAAGAGGCACGCCGTTTTCGAGAAGGTGAAACAGAGATCCTCGTTGCTACCGATGCGATTGCAATGGGGATGAATTTGCCGATCAAGACCATTCTCTTTTCCAAAGCAGAGAAGTTTGACGGTATAACGCAACGCAATCTTTTTCCATCTGAAGTACAACAGATCGCTGGTCGGGCAGGGCGTTTTGGACTGCATGAGAATGGCTATGTCGGTGCACTCAACAAAGAGGCACTCTCTATTGTTAAAAAGAACTTTGCAAAAGAGCCCAAAAAGGTCAAAACACCTTTTAAAGTGATGGCTTCACTGGATCATATTAAACTTGTCAGTACAATTTTAGAAGAGAGTTCCTTAGAAGAAATCTTACGCTTTTTTATTAAAAATATGGAGTTTAACGGTCCATTTTATGCAGCAAGTCTGGATGATATGTTAGAGGCATCACGTATTGTGGATGCATACGATCTTGATATTGCTATAAAGTATCATCTTGCCTGCGCACCGCTTACACTGAAATCTGCCTATATTATTGAGGCGTATGAGAGTTATATTCATGCCTTGGAGAAAGGTGAGCCTATTTACTATCACCCGCCACGATTACAAGGAAATTATGCACAGACTTCAGATGAACTGTTGCATGCAGAAGATATGGTTAAAGAGATCTCTTTATACCTTTGGCTTTCGTATAGATTTCCTGATAGTTTTGTAGATGAAGAAAAAGCAAGACGCTATAGAGGTGTGATTAATCGCTATATAGAAAAAACGCTGCAGCAGACACAGCTTGCCCAAGTTTGTAAGCTCTGCTCGGCTCCACTGCCGCTAAATTCCAAGTATGCTATTTGTCAATCATGTTTTCGTAAAAACTACACGCACAAACGAGGGCCAAGACGTCCTCGTTAGGATTTAAACTCGTCGATGCTTGCTTGGAGTGAGCTTGCAACTTCAACGAGTCTCTCTAAGTCTCTTTCAATACTTTCAACACTTGTTTTATTTGCGGTAGAGTGTGTTTCAATATCAGAGATGTATTGAATAATCTCTTTGAGATTTTGACTCATATTTAGGCTGTCATCTTTTGATTTGTTTGCAACCTGAGTTGAGTTTTCCATTGCTTCTGTAGTGATGTTGATTTTATCTTCTACATCTACAGAGATATCAGAGAGAGCTTCAATATTGTGTGCATTGTGTGTCATTTTATCACTGACATCGTTGATAGATTGTACAATTGTACTTACACTTATATCTATCTCTGCTAGAGATTTTTGTGTACGTTCTGCAAGTTTTCGTACTTCATCCGCCACAACAGCAAATCCGCGTCCGTGTTCTCCTGCACGTGCTGCTTCTATGGCAGCATTGAGTGCGAGAAGATTTGTTTGTTCTGCAATATCTCTAATAATATTTAAAACATCCTTTACCTGATCTGCATCATTTTTCAGCGATGAGAGTTCATCAAGAAGTTGCGTCTCTGTTTCAACAAAAATAGATACTTCAGAGCTAAGTGTATTAAGGGAATCTTTGGCACTTAAGAGCTCTTTTTGAGCAGATAAAATTTTCTCTTGGGTTTCTGTGGCAGTAGCTATCGTCTCATCTAAAATACCTAAAATATTTTTACTTTTTTGGGCTGTTTTCTCGACTATAATTTGTTCATGCTCTGTCCCTTCATGAATAACATGAGAGGCCATTTCTATTTCATTTGCAATCTCTTTATTTTGATGCCCTAATGTTTTTACCTCATTGATAGTAGTCTGAATCATTTCGATAAATTTGTTGACTTCATGGGCTGTCTCTCCAAACTCATTGCCTGCTTTGACTGTAAGTCTCTTTGTTAGATCTTTTTCTCCGCTTACAAGATCAGCAATTCTTTGTTTGAGTGTATCAAGTGGTAAGAAGATCTCTTTAAAAAAGAAGATAGCAGCAAAGAGAGTAAAAGCAAGCCCTATCCCAATAAGAGAAAGGATAAGAGTAAAGTTTGTAGAAGCTATGTCCGCATCATTTTTATCAAGGGAGAGCACAAGATCCATGACTCCAAGTGCATCACCTTCTTGTGCATTATAGTGACAACTAAGGCATCGTTTTTCTGCTACCATAGCTTGTAACATTCTTATTGTATGATGATTATTCTCATCTTGTTCTATGATTTTTGTTGTTTTATTTTGGAGAATAGAGCGTAAAAGCGGATCCTGTGTATAGGGTTCTTTTGGATCATAGGCTTCGATAACAGCTTTGGATTTTATAATCTTGAGATCTTCAATCCCGTCAATTTTTCGAGCCTCTTTAAAAGTATGTTGAACCATCTCCGGATCACCCAGCATCATACTTGTTGTCATTGTCTGAAAGATAGATTGACTAATCATCTGCAGTGATTTTTTGGTTGTCCGGTTTGATAACTCCTGTAAGGTAGAAAAGAGATAATAAGATATAGAGACCAAACCGATAATACTTACAGAAAGCATAGCAAAAATTACTTTTGATTTAATAGATTGAAACATGAATATTCCTTACAAGTTT
>JAMOSE010000199.1 GCA_027063215.1 Sulfurimonas sp.
AAATCGACTTAAAAGGGACCATGCCCGCATTGTTAAAAAGGAGTGTTGCATCATCAGGCACTAAAGGTGCAGAAGCCACTCTTGTATGATTTTTTGATTCAAAAAATTTTAGAAATTCTTCTCTTACATTCATTGTAGTTTTCTCTTTTATAAAATTAAGCAATTATAGCAAAAATATATAATAATCTTATTGAAGTTCTCTCTTCTTTCTTTGTTTATAGTGAAACAATGCTATAATACGTTAAGAGTAATTAGCAAACAGGAATACAAATGAAAGAATTACGTATAGAAGCATCACAATATACACCTCAGATTAGCATGGATGCACAAAAAGGAATCATTGAGATCGCAGGCAAATCCTATCCGGAAAATACATTTGAATTTTACAAACCTGTTATTGAGTGGTTAGAAGAGTATTTTATAAATCCGCAACAAGATACAGCAGTCAATATGGAAATTGTCTATTTTAACTCAAGCAGTTCAAAACTCTTCTTTGACTTTTTTGATATTCTTGAAGAGAATCAGGATAAAACAAAAATCACTATAAACTGGATCTATGACAAAGAGAACGAGAGTGCCAAAGAAGCTGGTGAAGAGTTTCAGGAAGATTTTGAATCTCTTGAAATGAACCTTCAGGAAAAAACCAAAATATGAAATATACAAGAAAATTCAAAGAAATTCTATCAAAACTCAATGAAATTGATGATGAGGAGTGTCAAGCACTCAAAGATGAAATCAATGAGCTTGCAGATATCTATCTTCAAAAAGAGACAAGACTCGAAAAAATCATCAAACTCTCTGACAAACAACAAAAAGCGATATTAGAACTTAATGAAGAGCTTGATGACTATAAATCCAATTTAGAACAAAAAGTACAAGAAGAGATTGTTAAAAGACAAAAGCAAGAAGCACTGCTTCTTGAGCAAACTCGACTTGCCGCTCTTTCAGAGATGATCAATGCTGTAGCACATCAATGGGTTCAACCACTGAATGTTATTTGTATGCATACAGAAGTACTTATAATTGAAGCAAAGAAAAATAATGGACTAGCACCAACAAAAGTACAAGAATTTAAAAAAGATATCTTTATGCAGGTTAATCATCTTATAGAAACCCTCCATAATTTTAGAAATTTTTTTCAACCTATAAAAGGAGTTCACACGTTTACGATTGTTCATGCTCTAGAAAGTGTTTTACAACTTTTACATGATGACCTTTCAAAACATGCTATTGAAATACAATTCAATAAAGAGAGTAAATTTTCACTTACCGGTAATGAAAATGAATTCAAACATATTTTTATCAATTTGATCAATAATTCAAAATATGCCTTCTTGGAAAATAAAATTCAAAATCGAAAAATTGTTATTGAACTTTTTCCTGATGAAAATAAGATTGAATACAGTGATAATGCCGGGGGTATAGATGAAAAAATTCTTCCTTCTTTATTTGAAATACGTAGCTCCACCAAAGGAGAAAACGGTACAGGAATGGGACTTTATATGTCTCAACAAATTGCACACAAACACAATGGAAAACTTATAGCCACAAATATTGAAAATGGTGCTAAGTTTACTTTTATTTATAAAGGATAATTATGGTTTCATTTGAAGAACTTGAATCACTCTTACAAGAAGATAATATCATCTTTTTAACATATGGTGGTACTTTTACACAATCACTTATCGCCGGAATGACCGGTGTCTTGGAAAAAGAGGTAGAAGAAGCGGAACTTTCAATGAAAGTTTCTAACAATATTTTTGTTGTCTTTATTGAACTCGCACAAAATGTTATGAACTACTCCAAAAAAGTAAGAAAAGATCAGGTCTTTGATCCAAAAGGTTTGATTTTTGTCGGAAAAAAAGAAGAAAAATACTTTGTATGTAGTCAAAATATCATCTCTAAAGATGACAAACAAAAAATAGAACCACGCCTACAGGCTATTCAAAATGCCACTAATGAAGAGATTAAAAAACTCTACAAAGATATAAGACGAAGTGGAAAAGAGAGTCATGAAAAAGGCGGAGGATTAGGACTTTTAGAGATCGCAAAAAAAGCACAGGGAATAGAATATAAATTTCAAGATTTACAAGATGATAAATTCTATTACAAAATCTGTGTGACTATTTAACGAAGTAAATGTTGCGAAAATTACTCTTTATTCTCCTTTTTACATCACTCTTAAGTGCAAAAAGTTTCAGTGTTTCTTACGATCCTGATTATGCACCTTTTTCTTTTAGTATCAACCACCAACCCTATGGTATACTGGTTGATATATGGAAACTCTGGGCAAAAAAGAACAAACATACACTCCATTTTGTTGAAGCGAAAGATTGGGATGATGCACTAAACCTTGCAAAAGAGAAAAAAGTAGACTTTTTTTTAGGAACTACACCTTATGATCAGTGGATGCTTAGCAGTAAAGTCTTCTATAAAACAAAAACAGCACTCTACTCTTTAAAAAATTCTCGAAATAAAATTCATACCATCGGAATTATAGGAAATGATTATCAATATATTTTACAAAAAAAACTTCCACACATACAAATTCATTCCTATGAAAACTATAAACAACTCTTACAGGCGCTTCTAAATAAAAAAGTAGATGCCATCTATGATGATACATTGGCTATCGCATACTATGCCATTAAAAATGGTTACAAACATCATATAAAAGAGTCAAATCTTCTCTCTGAAATCTCTGATGTAAAAGCCATCTCTGCAAGTAAAGACAATATCATACTTTTTAATAAAGGTTTTAAAAAACTTCAACTTGCAGAACTCGAATCAATAGAGAGCGAATGGATTTCAGATAAAAATATGCGATACTACAATAATGCAACTTTTTTGAAAAAAAAAGAATTTCGATATGTTTATGACCCTGATTGGAAACCATTTGAATATAAAGACAAAATGAGCCATATGCATATGGGTATAATTGCTGATCTACTCAGTCTTGTATCCTCAAAATCCGGATTAATTTTTCATTCAGTACCCACAGACTCCTGGAGTGAATCTATAAAACTTCTCAAGTCCCATAAAGTCGATATGGTCAGTGCTGTTCCATGGACAGAAAAAAGAGCAAAATATTTAAATTTCAGCAAAAAAGACATCTACTCCTATCCAGCCGTACTTGTTTCTAACAATAACAAAAATCTAGCATTTGATGATAATTTTTCAAAAGTAAAAATAGGAATTGTCAAAGGAAATTCTCTAGGAGAATGGATTCAAAAAAAATATCCTCAAGCTCACTTTATACTCTTTAAGAATGTTCAAGATGGTTTTGAAGCCCTCCAAGATCATACAATAGAATTTTTTGGTATAAATGGAGTAACTGCAAACTATTATATCAATGTTATGGGTTTTTCAGAGAGTCATATTTATACCATTCTTGACTATATGTTTCATCTCAAAATTGCTTTTTTAAAGGATGTAAATCCTGCAGTACTTGCACTTATCGATGAAGCACTTGCAAAAATTACACATAAAGAATTTAGTGATATTTATCATAAATGGATTAGCGTACAGATAAAAAAAGAGATAAATTATAAATTAATTTTTATCATAGTTACTATTGCCTTGGCTATTATTCTCATATTTTTCTTTATTAACAAAAGGCTCAATCAACTTGTACAAAAAAGGACTCAGGAGCTTAAAGAGCTTAATGAAAATCTTGAACAAAAAGTAGAGATCAGAACCAAAGAGTTAGCACTTATAAATCAAAAAATGCATGATAATATCCAGTATGCTTCCCTCATTCAAAATGCATTACTTCCAGATAAGAAAGAATTCAAAAGTTTTTTTCAAGACTCCTGTATCCTCTGGAAACCAAAAGATATTGTCGGTGGGGATATCTACTTTTTTCATCAACTCAACAAGGATGAAGCACTTCTTTTTGTTATAGACTGTACAGGGCATGGTGTTTCAGGTGCTTTTGTTACCATGTTAGTCAAAGCCATTGAAGAGGAGTGTTTACATCTCTTTGAAGAGAAAAAATTAACACCTGCTTCCTCCTTAATCTACTTTAACAATGCCTTTGAAAAGCTTCTTATTCAAACAAATAAAGATGTAAATGTAGGTTTTGATGCAGGAGTAATCGCTATAAACAAAAAAACAAAAACAGTGACCTATGCAGGAGCCAACATCCCTCTTTACTATACATTTCAAAATGAAATACATACCATAAAACCAAATCGACACTCAATTGGCTATAGAGAAAAAAATGAAATATATACATACCAAGAAAAGAAAATAAGCATTGAAAAAGATATGATTTTCTACATCTCTACAGATGGTTATTTTGATCAAAACGGTGGTTCAAACGGCTTTCCTTTTGGAAAAAAACGCTTTACAAATCTGATCTTAAACAACTATACAAAAGCTTTAAGAAAACAAAAAGAGCTCTTTTATACCGCTTTTAAAGATTACAAAGGAAGCTATGAACAGACAGATGATATCACATTTATCTGTTTTAAAATTTTGTAATCTTTTTTATAACAAAGAGACTAAAAACAATATTTTAATAAGTTTTTATAATTATTATCATTTGATAAGATAATCTTAAATATTGTAAACTATAATTAGAAAAATATATTAAAGGTTTTATAATGCAATTTTTAGATGAAGATTTATATGAAGCTATAAAA
>JAMOSE010000200.1 GCA_027063215.1 Sulfurimonas sp.
GAAAACATTGAAAACAAGTTAAACACCGCAATTTATCATTTTTCAAACAATTAGCAGATATTTTTCATGGGATTCAATTTTGTTATTTAGCATAAGAATTTCAAGATTATTGTTTCTTTTTCTTGGGGTAGTATAAAGTATTTTAGGTCAAATAGTTTTTTCTAATACCAATTCCCATTCCCATTAAGAATCAAAATTAGACCTCTCTTAAGAATATTTTTTATCCTTTTTTACAGCATCATATGCCTCATTTAACTCTTGTGTTTTTTCTTTAACAAACTGCAGCATATCTTCTGGCAGACCCTTGCTTGCAATTGAATCATAATGATACTCTTTCATAAGTCGTCTGTAGTTTTTTTTAATTGTTTCTAATGAATCATTTTTTGATGATTCTAATATTTCATAATATTTATCCAAACTATCAAATGAAAATTCTCTATTTGAATAGTTATTTTGAGAATAATCTTGTAATAATACTCCCAAAACACACACTTAATCAAGTTACTTCTAAAAATATACCTAATGCGATATCAGCTTTTCTTTCTTTTTAAAATAGATAATCTTTATCCCTCAATTAATCTTGCAACACTGCTGGAGCAATTTTCGCATTTGCCTTTAAGTAGCAAATCATTGTGATCCATGCTCCCCTCAAAATCAACAATTTTCACCATCTTTTTACACTTTGCACAGTAAACATTAGAAAGTATTTTTGCTTTAACATCATCCGGTATTTTATTAAATGCTTGCATTGCTTTTTTATTAAACTTTATCATAAACACTCTTTTCTTTTTTGTTTTTCAGTCTTTGCTTATAAAGAGCAGGATTCATATACTTACCGCTGGTATCAGCAGTTCCTGATTCATCTTCTTTAATTACCTTATTTAACCTTGGTTGATATTGCGTAGATCGTTTGAAACCACCTGTAATATCTGAAATCAATCCATCTTTTAAACTGTTTAAAATAAGCATAACAGTCTCCAAATTTTCATCTTCTACTTTTAATTTTATTTCTTGCATTTATATAATGTCCTCCTTTGTCAATATATTCTCATGCCACTTTTATTTTAATTTGATTATGTCACATTAAGAAGTTCCAATAAATCATTCCCTTTAAATTGTAGATCTTCTTGTTGTTGATTCTCATCATAGATACCATCTTGGAGTAATTTTTTCTTCTTTTGCAACTCTAGAATTTTTTGCTCAATACTGTTTTCAACAATAAGTTTGTAAACAAACACTGCTTTATCCTGTCCTATTCTATGGGCTCTGTCAGTTGCTTGATTTTCTACTGCAGGATTCCACCATGGATCATAATGTATAACCGTATCTGCTTCAGTAAGATTCAGCCCTACCCCTCCGGCTTTTAAAGAGATTAAAAATACTTGTGCCTTGCCCTTTGTAAACTCTTCTATGGCTTCTTCTCTTTTTCTTGTAGCTCCTGTAAGTTTTGCATAACTGATTTTTTTGTGTTTAAATTTTGTTTCTATAATGCTAAGCATTGAGGTAAACTGAGAAAAAACAAGTATTTTTCGCCCTTCATCCAAAAGTTCATCTATCAGATCCAAAAAGAGTTCAAGTTTTGCGGATTCTTTCATCTTTTGTGCTTCTTCTACTTTTAAAAGTGATGGATCACAACAGACTTGACGCAGTTTCAATAAAGCATCCAAGATAGTAATGTGAGAAGATCCTATCCCTTTGGCACTTACGGCATCTTGTACCTTTTTTTCCATCGTTACACGGATGGACTCATAGAGTTTTGCCTGCTTGTCTCCAAACTGCGTATATTTTACTATCTCTGTTTTTGCCGGTAGTTCATGTGCCACTATCTCTTTTGTTCTTCTTAATATGAATGGTTTTATCCGTTTGTTTAAAAGATTCTGCCGCTCAAAATTATGCTCTTTTTCTATTGGAATTTGGTAATACTCTCTAAAAAAGCTGTTTGTATCTAAAAATCCAGGCATTAAAAAGCTAAAAATACTCCATAGCTCTCCTATGTGATTTTCTATTGGAGTACCGCTTAGTGCCAATCTATGCTCACTCTTAAATGTTTTTAAAGCTATTGCCATTTTTGTTTTATGGTTTTTGATTTTTTGTGCTTCATCTAAAATAATATACATAAAATCATGCTCAACAAACTTCTCTTGATCTCGTACGATAAGGGCATAGGTTGTTAAAACAATGTCACTCTGTTGTATCTCTTTAAAACGCTTTGCTCTGTCTGCTCCATGAAGGGATAAAACCTTTATATTTGGTGTAAATTTTTTTGCTTCATTTTTCCAGTTTGCAATAAGGGAAGTAGGCATAACAATGAGCGAAGGCTTTGTAAGCAAATTTTGTTCTTTAAGCCGTGAGAGATGTGCCAAAGTCTGGATAGTTTTCCCAAGCCCCATATCATCTGCTAAAATACCACAAAATTTAAACTCATATAAAAAGTTAAGCCAGTTAAGTCCCTCTTGCTGATAATCTCGCAACTTGGCATTTAAACATTTTGGAGGTGTGACATTTTTTATCCCTTTAAAATCTTTAAGCTTTTTGGAAAGTGCCAAGATATCTTTGGAACCTCTCCAAATCACATCATCATCCATAAACTCTAAAAGGTGTGCATCATAAGGAGAGATTTTTATACTATCGTCTTTCTCTTTTTTATCAAAGAGTTCTATAATAGTGCGAATGATTGGCTCTATCTGTTTACTTGGAAGCTCCACAAAATGATTTGGTTCTACTTCAATATTTACAAGTTCTGGCATACTCTCAAAAGAGTCAAACTCCTCTATGATAGAAGCAACTAGTGGAGCTATTGGCTGTGAGATACCATTAAACTCTATGTTAAAAGAGAGATTGAACCAGTTGTTTGACTCTTGGCTTTCCACCACTATCTCTGAAGATGGCTCAAACTTCAGACTAAATGCCTCATCCATCTCTACAATCCAGCCATTATCTTTTAACTCTTCTACGCCCTCTTGCAAGAAATGTTTCCAAATTTTCAACTGCTCTTGCTTCTCTTTTTCTTCCAAGGTTACATGTAAAGTATTGTTTTTAATATTTACATGAAAACCAAATGCATGGAGTTGTTCTTTTACCAAAGCCTCTTTTTGCAAATCTCTTATAATCTCAACCTTAGACTCTTTTTCAAAGAATGAAAGCCTTTCCTCTCTTGGATTATAAGGTACAACATACTTTTCATAATGAAAATCTACACTCAGAGCATTAAAATGTCTCCCACCATCTTCATTAATGTATTGTAGATGCAGATGTGGCACAGGAGCTGTTTTTATTTTGTTTGTAACAACCCCTTTTGGTGTTTTAATCTCTAAATCTGGAACTGTTTTTACAACAGTTGTATATACCTTTGCTATAGATTCTTTTGGAATTTTTGGAGCATTTTTAAGTTGTTTGTATGCTTCTATGTCAAGGTCTGTCTCTTGTATGGTATTAGCTTGTGTATCTATTATAAATGCAGGACTGGTCTCTATGATATGCAGCTCTCTTTTATCGATATTAGATTTTAGACTATACTCACCCTTATAGAGTTTAAATTCAAAAGTTACTTTCTTTACCCCATCAAGCATTACCAGTGGTTTAGGATTATAAGAAAAATAACATCGTTGGGTTGCAATGGTCTCTCTCATTATTACAGCGCCCAAAGTTCCACTTAAAGGTTCTATTGTCTCACGATAAAAACTTCTTGGCATAAAACTGCTTAACATTTTTAAAATATTTTCATCTTCTGGAGATTTTAACTCAGAAAAAGAGTAATCATTAAAGATTTTATCCATATCAAGTTTTGTGCCTTTACTGATAGAACCATTCTTTAAAAACTTTGATTTATAACAAGTGATCCTTCCTTTTTCATAACTGCTTGTACCCTCAAGTCTGTAGGTTAAAAAATACTCCTTTGTATCTATTGGTTTTAAGGAATCATCTCTTTTTTGTATGGTTGCGTTTTGGAAATTTTGAAGCCATTTATCTAAAAGTGAATGTTGTGCAGATTGAGTATCTGTAACTGTACTTCCATCAGGTAGATACTTTGCCAGATACTCTTTAACATAGGCAATACTTACAGCAGCAATATGTTTGCAGTTATAGCCAATAGGACAACTACACTCCCCATCAATCACTACGGTGTTTTGATTATAATCATCTATCTCTCTGTATATCTCAAAGTTTTGCACATAAACTCTGCCACTACTTCCCTTGACATGAGATATGATTTTTACATAATCCTCACCATCACGATCTTTAGTCTGTATGATCTTATAACCATTTACTCTCCTGCGTGTATAGTATTCAACCCCTCGTAAATAGTAACTAGAATTAAATGAATCTTTTATATCTTGCATCGTAATGAATATCACTTTATCTTTTCCTTATTTTTATTTTTTAAGTGTTGCTCTGTAATTATATCTGTTCTCTCAACTTCAATATATTCAAAGATAATGCCATCTAAATCTTTGATGTATTTACTATATTATCTCAATTCTAACATCATCACCGATCTCTAAAATATCACCTTTAATAATTTTTGCACGTTTTCTTGTCTCTACCTCTGCATTACGTAAAACATACCCATCAGCTACTATCATTTTTGCTTGCG
>JAMOSE010000201.1 GCA_027063215.1 Sulfurimonas sp.
ATTTTTTCAACTTGCGTATACGATATATCAACCGGTGTCGCACGTCCAAAAATCGAAACATTGAGTTTAAGAGTACCATGTTCTAGATCGTACTCATCTACAGTTGCTGTAAAGTTTGCAAACGGTCCGTCGATAATACGAACAGTCTCACCATTGTCAAAAAATACTTTTGGTTTTGGTGCAGCACGATTGTTGATTCTGTCAAGAATAACATTAATATCATGCTCGCTTAATGGAGTAGGCGTATTTGCTTCCCCAATAAATCCAGATACTTTTGGAACCGATTGAATCATATGCTGAATTTCAGTATTTAAATCAATTCTAGCAAAAACATATCCAGAATAGAGTGATCGCTCACTTACTTTTTTCTTTCCATCTTTTACTTCTATAACATCTTCAGTAGGAACAATTACATCTGTAATATAGTCTTGAAGACCGTGTTCTTCAATCATATTAAAAATTGCATCTCTTACTGCTCTGTCGCTTCCGTAGGTTTGGATCGAGTACCATTGATGTGCCATAACTTTCTCCTTACCCTAAAATTGCTGACATAATTGATGACATTATCAAATCAACAAGAGCCAAAAATGCAGCTATAGCAGATACAACAATAATTACAGCAATATATGCCTGTTTTACCTGACCTTTTGTAGGAAAGATAACTTTACTTAACTCTAGTTTTGCATTGTGAATGTGTTTACTTAAATCCATGAATTCTTTCCATTATACTTAAAATGTCATTTATTATAAATAGAGCTCAAAAGCTTTACTAATAATAAATGGATGTGGCAGGCGTGGAGGGACTCGAACCCCCAACACCCGGATTTGGAATCCGGTGCTCTACCATTGGAGCTACACGCCTAAATTTTGTAAAAATTTAGGCACCAATTATTTAATAGTTACGATATCGGAACAAGTCCCGACATCTACGCTAACGCTAAGTTTCCTTCGGCAGGAAGCCCGCGGCACTAGTGCCTTCATTTATAAAAAAATGAACTGTTATTACAGTTTCATTTCTTTATGGTTTGTATGCTCTTTACACCATTTACAGTATTTACGTACTGAAAATTTTTCTGTATGAGTCTTTTTGTTTTTAGTTGTGTGATAGTTACGTCTTGTACATTTCTCACAACCTAAGTGAATCGCTTCTCTCATTATTAATTACCTTTGAGGGGATTTTGAGTGTTCTGGAAAGACCAGACTACTCAAGAATCTCTGCAACAACACCAGCACCAACTGTTCTACCACCTTCACGGATAGCGAACTTAGTACCTTGTTCCATTGCAATTGGGTGAATTAATTCAGCAGTAATACTTACATTATCACCTGGCATAACCATCTCAGTACCTTCTGGTAAAGTGATTGCACCTGTTACGTCTGTTGTACGTACATAGAATTGTGGACGGTAACCATTAAAGAATGGAGTATGACGACCACCTTCATCTTTACTTAATACGTAAATTTCAGCAGTAAATTTAGTGTGTGGTGTAATTGAACCTGGCTTACAAAGTACTTGACCACGCTCAACTTGATCTTTAGCAATACCACGAATAAGGATACCACAGTTATCACCAGCTTCACCTTGATCCATCTCTTTACGGAACATTTCAACACCAGTTACAGTAGTTTTTTGTGTATCTTTGATACCAACGATTTCAACTTCGTCACCTACTTTAACAACACCACGCTCGATACGTCCAGTAACAACTGTACCACGACCAGAAATTGAGAACACATCTTCAACTGGCATTAAGAAATCTTTATCAGTTTCACGAGTTGGTTCAGGAATATACTCATCAACAGTATCCATAAGTGTAACAATCTTCTCAGACCATTCACCTAAAGTACCAGTTTTAGCTTCTTCAAGAGCTTTTAGTGCAGAACCTGCAGTGATTGGTGTATCGTCACCTGGGAATTCATACATATCTAAAAGTTCACGAATTTCCATTTCAACAAGCTCTAAAAGCTCTTCATCATCAACCATGTCTTCTTTATTCATGAAAACAACGATGTATGGTACACCTACTTGCTTAGAAAGAAGAATGTGCTCACGTGTTTGTGGCATTGGGCCATCCGCTGCAGAAACAACAAGAATAGCACCATCCATTTGTGCAGCACCAGTAATCATGTTTTTAACATAATCCGCGTGACCTGGACAGTCAACGTGTGCATAGTGGCGTTTATCAGTTTCATACTCTACGTGTGAAGTAGCGATAGTAATACCACGTTCTCTTTCTTCAGGTGCATTATCGATTGCATCATAGTCCATAAATTTTGCACCATTTTTAACTGCAAGTACTGCAGTAATAGCTGCTGTTAATGTTGTTTTACCGTGGTCAACGTGACCAATAGTACCGATGTTAACATGCGGTTTGTTACGTTCAAACTTTTCTTTTGCCATAGTGTCCTCCGACCTTAATTTGTGAATTGAAATGGAATTATACCCAAAAATCATTCAATTATTTCTTAAATTTGTTAAATACTTTATTTTATAGTGGAGCTTATGGCGGGAATCGGACCCGCGACCTCTTCCTTACCAAGGAAGTGCTCTACCACTGAGCCACATAAGCACAGTTGTATTTTCAAATGAAAGAAATCACAGCATGATTCTTTAACAACATTTTATTCTATATTTATTTTATTAGTTTTGTGATTAGATTTTATCTATATGCAATAGATTAATTTTACATATATTTTATGAAGTAAGATGAAATTATACTTCAGCTTCCAGAATCTCAAATGGAGCGGGTGAAGGGATTCGAACCCTCGACAGCCTGCTTGGAAGGCAGGAACTCTAGCCACTGAGTTACACCCGCGTGTTTTTATGAGTGGTGGTGGGAAGAGGAGTCGAACCTCTGAACCCATAGGGAGCAGATTTACAGTCTGCCGTCGTTGGCCACTTGACTATCCCACCATCGTGATACTTTTGTATCTAATTCTGGTCTAACACTGTTTCTAATATTCAAAATTCATGGTGCCGACACGAGGATTTGAACCCCGGGCCTGCTGATTACAAATCAGCTGCTCTAGCCAACTGAGCTATGTCGGCGGCTTCCATTGAATTTGAGCCAGAATTATAGACAAAAACAAAACTAATGTCAAGGGTTTTTACCTAAAAGTTTAAAATTTCTCCATCTTTTAATATATTCACCTCCCAATCACCCCTATAACGCTCTATTTCTGCGATTATTTTTTCAAGGTATATAGGTTTAATATGATTGATATATAATGTAATATCTTTATTTTCCAATACTTTTAACTGTTTAAATAGTAATTTTGGTGTCAAATGTTTTGATTTTTCAGCTAGTTTTTCCATATCAGAAGGGAAGGAGCACTCTACAACTATACTTTTTATCTCTTTATCTAATTCAAGTTCTTCAAACATTGTTTGTAGTGAATATACATCCGATGTAATAAGTACTGCCTGATTTGCTTTTTTATATATATACCCACAGCTACCAACTGTATGATCAGTTTTAAAAGCTTTTAGCGATTCATCTTTAGAGAGAGTATAGATTTTCCCCAAAGACAACTCTTCATAATTAATAACCATTTCATTACTGTTTATCAATTTTATTTTAGAAAAATCCGGCCATATCTGATCATTTAAATAACAATTTTGTAATGCTTTAAGTGTTTGTGCTTCTCCAATAATAGTTAGAGGTTTTTCACGTAATGCATAATAGTTATCTAGAATATATGCAATATCTGATATATGATCAAGATGCGCATGTGTCAGCCAAATTTTTTCCAAATGTATTGATTCTTCATTCAAACCATCTAACAAATTACCTGCATCAATAACATTTGTTTGATTTAAAAGAAAAGAGCTTGTTGCAAAGCCTTTTAATTTATTGCCATATGCACCCAACACAAGAATTTGTCTTTCATACTCTTTTAAATCTTTTTGTTCAGATTTTTGTTTAAAGAGATCTTTAAAATTATTTCGGATTTTAAAAAATTTATCTAAATTAGCAAAAAAGATATCTACAAGTTTTGGATCAAAATGTTTCCCTCTCTCCTCTTTAAATAACTTTAAAATACGTTTATCATCCCATGCTTTTTTATATACTCTATCTGATCCTAAAGCATCAAATACATCTGCTAATGCCGTAATTCTCCCATATATATGAATTTCTTCACCCTTAAGTCCTCTTGGATATCCAGTTCCATCATATTTCTCATGATGTTCATATGCAATTATAGAAGCAGCCTTAAGCAGATCTCTTTGTGAATGTCTAGTCATCTCATAACCGAGTTCAGCATGTTTATTCATTATTTTACGTTCTTCTGGTGTAAATCTTCCGGGTTTATTTAAAATCTTATCAGGAATAGCAACTTTACCAATATCATGCATAGGACTTGCTTCTTTCAATAATTCAGCTTCAGCTTCAGGCAAACCATACTCCAAAGCTAACAATTTTGAATACTCTGCAACCCGTTTAACATGGTTACCTGTCTCTTTTGACCGGCTCTCTCCTATGGCGCCCATTGTAAAAACAACTTCTTTTTGTGTATCCTCAATCTCTTTTGTTAATTTTGCAGCAACTAATGTCTCTGCAGCATATGTAGAGGCAAG
>JAMOSE010000202.1 GCA_027063215.1 Sulfurimonas sp.
CCAAGCTCTTTAGCCTTTTTAATAGCAATTTTTCTATCTTCACTGACAATTACTGTTGCATGAGGAAGTTTTTTTGCATAGATCATCGCCTCATCACCACTACAAGCTACATCACATAAAATCTTACCCTGATCTTTGACAACAAGCATTCCTTGTGACTCTCGACCATATCCTCTTAAAATTATTGCCGGATGTTGCTCTTTTTGTGCAAGTGCAGTAACAAGCGGTGTTTTACCACTGCCACCAACTGTTAAATTGCCGACACTTACTATTTTTATACCAAAATCTTCAGGGGATTGAAGTTTAAAACGCAAGTACATAATAAAGCAATAGAGCCAAGAGAGTGGTAAAAGAAGATACGAAAGAAATTTTTGTAATAGAGATGGGTTGTAGAAATATGCTTCAACCCAAAAAACAACGGCCTTCTTCAAAAAACTATACTCTTGTTTTTGCTATTTTTTTGATAGTCTTGATAACTTTGTTTACTTCATCATCACTCATACTTGCATAAATAGGTAAAGAGAGTACCTGTTGAAATGAACGCAATGCTACAGGAAAATCATTAACACGCAGAGAATATTTTGCCTTATAATAACTCAAAAGATGTAATGGAATATAGTGTAATCCGGTACCAATTCCAGCATCTCGAAGTGCAACTGCAAAAGAGTCTCGATTTTTATCTATTTTGATAATATAGAGAGAAAAAGGGTTCTCTTCATTATCCATCTTTGGAACCGTTACATGTTCTACACCTTCAAGACCCTCAGAGTACATCTGTGCAATTGCTTTTTGTCGTTGTATATTTGCATCCTGTTCACCAACCTGTGCCCGAATATATGCAGCATTTAACTGACTAAGTGCGTAATCATTCCCAATATCTGTAACATCATAAATATACTCAAGTGCATCTTCATCTTTTACCATTGCATGATTTGCCAACAATCTTGCACGCTCCATAATCTCATCATCATCACTGACAAGCATTCCGCCATTACAGATATTTTTCTTTAAATGCGGTGAGAAATTAAAACATACTATATCTGCACCTGTTGATCCAATCTTTTGACCTTGATATGTTGCACCCAAAGCATCACTGGCATCTTCTACTATCTTTACACTGTACTGTTTACCCATAGCATAAACACGTTGGAGATCAACCGTAACACCACCCAAGTGTGTAACAATGACTGCTTTGAGCTTTTTTGAACTGTTTGCTTCAAGATAGGCTTCTAATTTATCAAGGTTGATATTATAGCTCTCTTCTTCTATATCAATAAAAACCGGTTCTGCATCAAAATGACGTACAACTTCAGGAATACTCGGATGGGCATTTACAGAGCATACTACCTTATCGCCACGTTTGAGTTCAAGTGCCAACATAGCTAAATGGAGTGCTGATGTACCATGTGAAGTTGCCAAAGCATACGAAGATCCAACATACTCTACAAACTCTTCTTCAAGCTCTCTTACCTGATGAACATCTTCACCATCGAGTGCATCACTTACATTGGAGTGTGCTTCTCGGGAACTCTCATATCGACTAAATGGTATTGCTAACTCTTTTTTCATCTCTTTTTCCTTTTTTATAGGGTTATATCTCTTGGATAGTTAAAATCATGTCCCAATGTTCGTGATGTCAATTTTGCAATCACTGGCATTTTACGTTTAAAATGATTGCGAAAAATACGCTTTATTATCATATCAAGCATCTTTGCATCAACACCTGATGCAAGAATTTCTTCACGAGAAAGCCGCTCATCAACATAAAGCTTCATTGCAGCATCCAGCTCAGCATAGCTATATCCCAGATCAGCTTCATCACTCTGTCCATCCCATAGATCTGCAGAAGGCGGTTTTTCAATGATAGCAGGCGTAACATTAAGATAGTGTGCAAGTTCAAAAACTTCACTCTTATAGAGATCACCTATTGGATTGACTGCAGAAGCAAGATCGCCATAAAGCGTCCCATACCCAAGCATCAATTCACTTTTATTGCTTGTACCTAAAACCAAAGCATTTTCACGTGCCGAAATATCAAAAAGTGTTGCCATACGCATACGTGATGAGAAGTTTCCTTTACGAAGATTATCTAAATCACTGTGCATTGCTTCATAAGCAGACAACATCGGTTCAATTGAGTATGTAATACTTCTTAATTTAAAATCTCTACATAAAGCTTCTGCATCATCCAAAGAACTTTTAGAAGAGTATTGCGAAGGCATCTTCACACACAACAAATCATCTCCAAAAGCTTGTTTTGCTAAAACTGCAACAACAGCAGAATCAAGTCCACCACTTAAACCGACTACAACTCTTTTTATACCTGTTTTTGTAACTTCATTATCTAAAAAGCGAACTAAATAGTCAGTTATTTGAGAATATTTACACATCCTATCTATAAAACCTTTTTAATTAAATTATATCGAAATTTTGTAACAAAGCAATTTCTTTAAGCTATATTGTAAAAAATGTGTTCTATAATTTGGAAAAAGAGGAGATATTATAAATACAAATAAACTCTTAAGAAAATTGCAATATTTAACGTATATTCCAGCATTTATCATAGCGGGAGGATTTCTGTTTTTTATTATAGATGCGTACAATACCTATAGTGAATTACAAACACTCAAAACAAATATTGTAAAAATTAAAAATATTTCACAACTTATTAATGATTTACAACAAGAACGTGGTCTTAGCAGTGGTTTTGTTGGCAGTAAGCAAAAAGAATTTAAAAAAGAACTTTTAATGAAAAGAGAGGACACCAACAAATCATTTGAAGAGATTTTTTCAAGCTGTAATGAAAATCATCAAATTTATAAAGGCTTAAAAAATAATCTTAATCTTTTTCGTGAAAAACTTTTCAATAGTAATATGACAACAGAACGATCATTTGATTTTTATACAAACTTTATTCAAACTATTCAGGCAAAATATCTTCAAACGACAACAGATATCAATGATCATTATCTCAATCTTAAACTTCA
>JAMOSE010000203.1 GCA_027063215.1 Sulfurimonas sp.
TGCAAAAATTGCTTTATATGATAAAACAACCGCATTATGCAGATGCAGTAGTGGACATAAAAGGTGATATTAAAAATGCAGATCCAAAAAATCTCAAAGGAGATGTTGTTACTACTGTAACAAAGGGTCTGCTTGATTCTAAATTTCTTACAAAAGCGTATAAATTCACATCACCTATGCCAAGAACTACTTTTCATTTACAAGCAGATACAAAACTCAATAAAAATCTTATAGACACAAAACTCGATCTCTATTCGACTTTGGCAAATCTTCACAATAAAAAGATACGTTTTAACACGAAAGATGGCTCTTTAGAGAGTGATTACCGTGTAAGTATAAAAGATTTAAACAGACTCTACTTTGCAACAGAGCGTCATTTAAAAGGCGGATTGAATGCAAATGGAAATGTTAAAAAAGCAAAAGATTTGGATTTTACAATGCATAGTGATATTGCTCAGGGGAGAGTAGATGCGAAGTTGCATAATGATGATTTTCATGCAGATCTTACTAAATTACAGACCTTAGATATTTTAGATATGCTCATTTATCCTAAAATCTTTAAATCAAATATTGATGCAAAACTTGATTATAATCTTGTCGCACAAAAAGGTGATTTTAAAGGCTACCTTTCTGATGGTATGTTTACACGCAACGGTGTTCTTGATTTGACAAAACAATATGCACATATAGATCTCTATAAGCAGAGATTTAAAGGGGATGTCGGTGCAAAAATAAACAAAGAAAATATTGTAGCATCACTCGATCTTAAATCAAATACATCTTCAATAGTTACAAAAAATACATATCTAAACTCAAAAACAAAACGTATTAAGTCAGTGATAGAGATCAATGCAAATGGAAATCCACTTACTGTAAAACTAAGCGGTAATGCACAGAGACCAAAAATACAGGTTGATGCAAGTAAAATTTTGCAAAAAGAAGCAACAAAAGCTGTAACAAAAGAGTTACAAAAACATTTAGGAAAAGATGTTAATGTAGGAAATCTTCTTAAAGGGCTTTTTTAGTCCTATCTTTTGCTAACATCTGTTAAGGTCAGACAAAAAAGTATTTCTTTATCTCTTTGTATGAGGCTTTGTGTAGCCTCATGCAGCGTAGTTCCTGTTGTAATGATATCATCTACTACTATAATCTCTTTTTCTTTGAACTCATTTACTATAAAATTTCTTGGATTTGCTTTTCGAAAAGCACGTGATTTTCCAGAGTAGGAGAGGGTGTTTTGTGCTCTTAGCTTATTAAAACGTGGGGTGATTGTCGTACTTTTAAGGGCTTTATTTAAAATAGCAGTATGTGAGTAGCCATTTTTTACAGTATCATCTACAGCAATAGAAGCTACTTTATCTTGCCATTGAAACTCTTGTGCAAATTTTTTCATACTGAGCTTGGCCAAGAGTCGGTAGATGTGAAATCCTAGATCGGTATGTTTGGTAAAAAGGAGCGGTTTTATCTCTTTGTATCGGTAAAATGAGAGAACTTCAATACCATTTTGGAGTTTTCGTTTGTAGAGAGAGGGTTGTAAAAACTCTTGTTGACACTTTTTGCAGATATGCTGTGTAAGAGAGTAGTTCTCACACAGCAGACATTTCAAAAGGGAGCCTTTTAGTCCATTTTTAAAACAGACATAAAAGCCTCTTGCGGCAGTTGTACTTTTCCGATCGCTTTCATACGTTTTTTACCTGCTTTTTGTTTCTCTAAGAGCTTACGTTTACGGGTAATATCACCACCATAACATTTTGCAGTTACATTTTTTCCCATAGACTTCACTGTTTCACGGGCAATAACCTGATTTCCAAGAGAGGCTTGAATAGCTACTTCAAAAAGCTGACGAGGGATGATCTCTTTCATATTTTTTACAAGTGCACGGCCACGGCTTAGCGCTGATGTTCGTGGTACAATGATACTCAGAGCATCAACAACTTCTCCGGCAACTTTTACATCAAGTTTGACAAGGTCACCCTCTTTAAATTCACTTGGTTCATAATCAAAACTTGCATATCCTTTTGAGATTGATTTGAGTTTGTCATAAAAATCGACAACGATCTCATTCATCGGGATCTCATACTCAAGCATTACACGCTCTTCATTAAGGTAAGTCATTTTGTTTTGCATACCGCGCTTGGATACTAAAAGATTCATAATATTTCCAAGAAATTCACTCGGTGTAATAACAGTTGCTTTTACATAAGGCTCTTCAATGCGGTCAATCTTTTGAATTTCTGGAAGCTCACTTGGGTTTTGTACTTCAACCTTTGTGCCGTCTGTAAGATAGACATGATAGACGACCGATGGTGCAGTGGCAATAAGGTCAAGCCCAAATTCACGCTCAAGACGCTCTTTGATAACTTCCATATGCAGCATTCCCAAAAATCCAACACGAAAACCAAATCCCAAAGCTATAGAAGTCTCAGGCTCATAAGAGAGTGCTGAGTCATTGAGTTTGAGTTTGTCGAGTGCATCACGCAGATCTTCAAATTTGTCTGTATCAATAGGATAGAGTCCTGCAAAAACAAATGGCTTTGCAGGTTCATACTCACCAACAGCTTCGCTACATGGCTCTTTTGCATCGGTGATTGTATCCCCAACATTGACAACACTTACCTCTTTGAGTCCAAGTACGACAATACCAATCTCCCCACTTTCAATGGCAGGTGTTTTTATCTTTTTGAGTGGGTGTGGGTACATCAGATCAAGGACCTGATGCTCTTCGCCGTTACTCATGAGTTTAATTGTTTGATTTTTCTTGATCGCTCCGTCAAAAACACGAACAAGTGCAAGTGCTCCGAGGTATTGATCAAACCAAGAGTCATAAATAATGGCTTTTGTTGGTCCTTTCGGATCCCCTTGTGGTGCCGGAACTCTCTCTACTATAGCATCAATGAGTTCATGAATACCAATTCCGGTTTTTGCACTGACAAGCACTGCATCTGTTGCATCAATGCCGATAGAAGTCTCTATCTCTTCAGCTACTTTGTCTGGATCAGCAGCAGGAAGATCTATCTTGTTAATAACGGGAATAAGTTCTAAGTCATTGTCAAGTGCCAGATAGACATTGGCAATAGTCTGTGCTTCAACACCCTGTGCTGCATCAACGATTAAAAGTGCTCCATCAGAAGATGCAAGGGATTTGCTTACCTCATAAGAGAAGTCAACATGGCCCGGAGTGTCAATGAGATTGAGGATATAGTGTTCACCATCTTTTACATAGTCTAGTCGAACGGACTGTGCTTTGATAGTGATACCCCGTTCTTGTTCGATATCCATCGTATCCATCATCTGTGTACTCATCTCACGTTCACTGACAGCGCCACACTCTTGGATAATGCGATCAGCTAAGGTACTTTTCCCATGGTCAATATGGGCAATGATAGAAAAGTTTCGTATATTTTTCAATGTTATCCTCTAATTATATAAAAAGTGAATTAACACTCTCATTGTGATATACTCTGCGGATTACCTCTGCAAAGAGTGGTGCTACTGTAAGCACTTTGATCTTTTTGTTTGGTTTTGACTCAAGTGTATTGGTGATGATAAGCTCATCGAGTTCACCATGTTCTAGGTTGTCATAGGCTTTTCCGCTGAGTACTCCATGTGTTGCACATGCCATAACACTTGTTGCACCGTTGTTTTTGAGTGCAGTTGCCGCTTTTACCATTGTCCCTGCAGTATCTACCATATCATCGATCATAATGACATCATATCCATCTACATTACCGATAATGTTCATGACTTCGCTCTCATTTGCTTTTTCACGACGTTTATCAACGATGACCATTTCTAGACCCATTCTTTTTGCAAAGTAACGCGCACGGGCAACCCCACCGATATCTGGAGAAGCAATGATAGGATTTTTCAGATTTTTACTTTTGATGTAGTGCTCAAAAGTGATAGAACCATAGAGATTATCTACGGGAATATCAAAGAAACCTTGAATTTGTCCAGCGTGAAGATCGATAGTCACAACACGATCGATTCCGGCAGTTTGAAACATATCTGCAACAAGTTTTGCAGTGATAGGAACACGTGGAGCAGCTTTACGATCCTGTCTTGCATAGCCATAGTAAGGAACAACAGCTGTAATACTTTGTGCAGATGAACGGCGAAGCGCATCTGTCATAATTAAAAGCTCCATCAAGTTGTCATTTGAAGGTGCACCGGTTGATTGAACGATAAAGACATCACGTCCACGAACACTCTCTGCAATTTGAACAGAGATCTCACCATCACTGAATTTTCTTACATCCGCTTTTGCTAAAGGGACATCTAAAATAGAACAGATTTCTTTTGCAAAATCAACACTAGCAGAACCAGCAAAAATTTTATAACCACGCATCAGGTTTCCTTAGGAAGAATTAGACCTCTTTTGAAGGAAGTCTATATTTGGTGCAATTATACTAAAAATGTGCTGAGGGTATATTGAAGA
>JAMOSE010000204.1 GCA_027063215.1 Sulfurimonas sp.
AGTTGAAGCAGAAGAAAAGTTGAGGCAACAAGCGACTATGGATCCTTTGACACAGGTAGCTAATAGATATCAGTTTGAACTTTATTTTGATGATTTTATAGCGAGATTTCAAAGAAAAGATCACCCTTTTGCTATTTTGATACTTGATATTGATCATTTTAAAAATCTTAATGATGAACATGGGCATTTGGTAGGTGATGAAGTATTAAAAGCGCTTAGTCAATTTATTTTACAAAATATAAGAAGCATAGATAAGTTCGCACGATGGGGTGGAGAGGAATTTATAATACTCCTTGATGGTGCACTAGAACATGAAGCAATGCATACAGCCGAAAAACTAAACAAAGCTATTGCCACAACTCGTCTTAATGATTTGTACTGTATAACAGTCAGTATAGGTGTGACTGTATATAGACAAAATGATACAAAACAAAGAGCGATTGAGCGAGCAGATATGGCGCTTTATGCGGCTAAAGATTTAGGAAGAAATAGAGTTGTTTTTAATTAAGTAGTAGGCAAAAAAGTGTATAATTAAAAAAATTGAAGAGAGTAGCGTATGAAAACAGTTTTATTGTTTGTAAGTTTGTTAGTACTGTTGAGTGCTTGCAGTAGTAAAAAAAATGGAGTTTCGGCATATGAGTATCAGCGTTCAAATGCTGTAAGTGAAAAAGCTTTAAATAAATTAGACAGAGAGTAAAAACTCTCTTGTCTAAAAAGAGTTCTTATAACTCTTTTTCGTGTTTTGCTAAGTACTCAGCAACACCTTCTGCATCAGGTTTCATTGCTTCGTCACCTTTTTGCCAACCGGCAGGACAAACTTCACCAAATTCGTCAGTAAACTGTTGTGCATCGATCATTCTAAGCATCTCATCAACGTTACGTCCAAGTGGAAGATCGTTTACAACTGCATGACGAACAATTCCTTTGTCATCAATTAAGAATGATCCACGAAGTGCTACAGCATTGTTTAAAAGTACATCATAATCACGTGCAATATCTTTTGTAAGATCTGCTACAAGTGGAAAGTTAATACGGCCAATACCACCTTTTTCAACTGGAGTTTCTCTCCATGCAAAGTGTGAAAATTGGCTATCTACAGAGATACCGATAACATTTACACCTCTTTCTTGAAATTCATTGTATCTGTGTGAGAATGCAATAATTTCTGATGGGCAAACAAAAGTAAAATCTAATGGATAAAAGAATACAACTGTACCTTTTTTTCCATAATTTTCACTTAATTTGAAGTCCTCTACGATTGAACCGTCTGCTAAAACTGCAGTAGCTGTAAAATCCGGAGCTGGGTTTGTTACTAACATATATATGTCCTTATGTCTTAAATTTTAATTGTTGAATTTTATCTAAAATATATTGATAAAGTTCTGAATATATATGTAGGAGATTATCCCTTAAAGAAAAGTTTTATATTTTTGGATATAATTGCGACGATTTATGAAGCTTGACTTTGTATTTCAATAAGGAAAATCGATGACGAAAGAGTATATATTTACTAGTGAGTCTGTAACAGAAGGGCATCCTGATAAGATGGCTGATCAGATCAGTGATGCAATTCTGGATTATATTATTGAAAATGATAAAAATGCGAGAGTAGCGTGTGAAACTCTCGTGTCTAATGGTTTTTGTGTAATTGCAGGCGAACTGAAGACGATGGCGTATGCCCCGATGCAAGAGATTGCAAGACAGGTTGTTCAAGAAATAGGTTATACGGATGCAACGTACGGTTTTGATTACCGTTCGGCAGCAGTTCTTAATGGTATAGGGGAACAGTCTCCTGATATTAATCAAGGTGTGGATCAGGCAGATGGTCAAACAGGTGCCGGAGATCAGGGACTTATGTTTGGTTATGCATGTCGTGAAACAGAGGTGTTGATGCCACTGCCTATTCATTTGGCACATCGTCTTACACAGCGTTTGGCAGAAGTAAGAAAAGATGGAACTGTTCCATATCTCCGCCCTGATGGAAAAGCGCAGATCAGCGTCAAGTATGTGGATAATAAACCAGTTTCGGTTGAAACAGTAGTTATATCTACACAGCATGCTCCTGATGTTTCTCAAGAGCAGATACACAAAGATATCATTGCTGAGGTGATCCGTGAAGTTATTCCGGCTGAGATGATGAGTGATGAAACTGTATTTCACATTAATCCTACAGGAAAATTTGTAATTGGCGGACCACAAGGTGATGCCGGTCTTACCGGTCGTAAAATTATTGTAGATACTTATGGTGGAAGCTGTCCTCATGGAGGAGGAGCTTTTTCAGGAAAAGATCCGACCAAAGTAGATCGTTCAGCAGCATATGCAGCTCGACATGTTGCCAAAAATCTTGTAGCAGCAGGTGCATGTGATCGTGTGACAATTCAAGTGGCTTATGCTATTGGTGTTGTTCAGCCGGTTTCTATTATGGTAGATACGCATGGTACGGGGACAGTTTCTGAAGAGAAGATAGAAAGCTGTATTAAAGAATTGTTTGATCTCTCTCCTGCTGGAATTATCAAATCACTTGATCTTTTACGCCCAATTTATAGAAAAACAGCAGCATATGGACACTTTGGTCGTACCGAAGATAGTTTCTCATGGGAGAAGACAGACAGAGTTGAGGAGATAAAAGCCTATTTAGGGCTTTAAGATGTGCTGAGAAAATGTAACAAAGTGTAGATTTTCTCACATAATGAAGAACTTTTAGCTACATTTAAAATTCTTCATTGTATAGTTACTTTGATAAAAATTAGGAGAAAATAAATGGCAGTTTTAATTACAGATACATGTATTAATTGTGGCGCTTGTATTGATGAGTGTCCGGTAGAAGCAATCGTAGATGAGGATGATAATCCAACAGGTGAAGAGACTTATTATGTATATGCTGATAAATGTGTAGAGTGTGTTGGTCATCATGATGAGCCTGCGTGTGCTACTGCATGTCCTACAGAAGGTTGTATCGTTTGGGATGCTGTTGGTGATAGTCCAGAGCATCGTGAAGATATCACTGATGAGCAACGTGCGAACCACGAGCCGGTTGTAGAATAGTCTTTTACTACTTTAATATAGAGGCGTTTTTCGCGCTTCTATGCTTCTAAAAATTACACTTACATTATTTAATAATCATTTTTTTTACTTTTTAAACTAAAATAGATATTTTTTTAGGTATAATCCCACTCTAATTTTATATTTTCAGAGGAGATTTGATGGAACGTACACTATCAATAATCAAGCCAGATGCAGTTGCAAAAGGTGTTATAGGCAAAATTTTAGATCGTTTTGAGAGCAATGGTCTTAGAATTGCAGCTACAAGAAAGATTCAACTTTCACGTGCAGATGCAGAAGCATTTTACGCGGTTCACGCAGAACGTCCTTTTTTCAACGACTTAGTTGATTTCATGATCAGCGGTCCTGTTGTAGTTTCAGTTTTAGAAGGTGAAAATGCAATGCAAAAGAACCGTGATTTAATGGGTGCAACAAACCCTAAAGAAGCAGAAGCAGGTACAATCCGTGCAGATTTCGCTGAAAATATAGATGCAAACGCAGTTCATGGAAGTGATTCTTTAGAAAACGCTGCTATTGAAATTGCATTCTTTTTCTCAGAGAGAGAAATTTCATAAGTAAAATCTTATGAAGGTGATGCTTAGAAAAGTAACAAAAACTCCTTTGGACTTTGAAATAAAGTCTGATAAAATAACTTTTAAAGGTTATTTGGAGTATCATAGTGGGAAATTGATTTTGCTTCAGGCAAAGCTTAGTGGAACACTTGAAAAACCTTGTGACTTTTGTGCACAGGATTTTGAACTGTCTTTGAATGAAGATATAGAACTTTTCATTTGTGACGGTTTGTATGAAGATAATGAGAGCATCGAATTAGATGTTATCGAATCTTTTGACGGATTTGCAGATATTGATGAGTTATTACACTCAGAGATAGAACTTATCCGAAGTGATTATCACCGTTGTGATAGTTGCAAAGACAAAGATGAGTTTGAATTTTAATTAAACTTATCTTTAATGAAGAAAAGCGACTAGTCGCGTGAGCCTTCCGCTGAGGAAACCTTAGCGGTAGCGTAGGTAACGGAATTATTTCCGTTACCGTTTAAATAAGATGAAGGTCCCTTCATTTTATTTTATGAAATAAAATCAAATTAAGGAAAAAAGATATGGCAGTACCTAAGAGAAGAGTATCACACTCTCGTTCAGCAAAACGTAGAACACATTATAAAATTTCTTTAGCTCGTCCAGTTAAAGATAAAGATGGAACATACAGATTACCACACCACATCAACCCGACTACTGGTGAGTATAAATAATTAAATGGTAAAAATTGCAATCGATGCAATGGGTGGGGACTTTGGTCCCGAACCAATTGT
>JAMOSE010000205.1 GCA_027063215.1 Sulfurimonas sp.
ATATTTTATAAGTTCTTTATCGTTATAATTGCCAAAAATAAATAGTAAGCATCATAAATGATAAGAAAAACACTTAAAAAAACTTCTAGCCATAAAAAGCTGAGAGAGTTTATAAAAAAATATAAAATTCCACCTGAATATCTTGCAACCAATAGAAAAATGATATCACGCGGTGTTTTAATAGGACTTTTTATAGCTTTTATTCCTATGCCTATGCAGATGGCTGCAGTTTTACTTTTTGTACCATTTGTCCGTTTTAATGTACCTGTTGCACTTGCTATGTGCTGGCTTAGCAATCCTATAACAATGCCTCCGATGTATTATATGGAGTATTTAACAGGTTCATTTTTACTCGGTATGCAACCAGAACCTGTTGAGATGACATTAGAGTGGTTTAAAAACAATCTTGATAATATCTTTATACCTCTGTATTTTGGTACAGCCATCTACTCTATATTTGGATCACTGAGTGCTTATTTCACAGTCAATTTTCTATGGAAAAAGTCTGTAGAACAAGATAGAAAAATGCATAGAGATGATCGCTGATTATCGTAAAAAATTGAGTGGATTTATCTCTTGAAAATAAAAAACAATAGCAACGATCCATAACAATAAGATAAGTATATGCCTTATTAAAAAAGAGCTTTTTGCAATCTTATGATGAAAAAGTGCCATAGCAAGTGTTGCACCTAAAAATCCTCCAATAATGGAAAATGTGTGTAACTCTTTTTCTGATATCCTTCGCTTTGAGGAGAATTTTGCTACCCATTTATCATATCCATAGATAAGAAATGTCACACCATTAATAAAAAGAAAATAAAAAAAGATTATCCTTTCCATCATTTTTGCTCTTTTTTACCCATAGCCTTAAAAATTAAAAAAATTCCTAAAATCAAAAAAGGAATACTTAAAAGCTGTCCGGTACTCAGACCTATTCCAAAAGAGTAGTCAGCCTGTCTTGTTTTTACAAACTCTATAACAAATCGTGCTGTAAATACCAATGTTAAGAACAAGCCAAAAATAAAACCAATTTTGAATTTCTCCCGTTTTTTTGCATAAATCCAAAAAAGAAGGAGAAAAATAGCTAAATAAGCAAATGCTTCATAGAGCTGTGTCGGATGTCTTGCAAACTCATCTACACGAGCAAAGATGATACCCCAAGAAACATCTGTTTTTATACCCACTATCTCTGAGTTCATAAAGTTTCCCATACGAACAAAAAAACCAAAAAGTGCTGTTGGTATTACAAGTCTATCAAGAAGCCATAAAAAATCACACTTATACTTTTTCGCACCAAAATAGAGTGCTATAATAGCTCCAAGACCACCACCATGACTGGCTAGTCCACCTTCCCAAACAGCAAAAATCTTCATAGGATGTGCAAGATAAAAATCTGGTTCATAAAACAAACAGTGCCCCAATCGTGCCCCGACAACTATACCAATGACAGTATAGAGAAACAAAGGCTCTATTACCGATTCATCTTTATGCTCAATTTTAAAAGCCCATTTCATAAATTCCAAACCACTTAAAATGGCTGTAGCAAACAAGATACCATACCAATATAGATGTACAGGACCAAAAGAGAGTGCTACTGGATTTGCATCCCACACAAAATGGTGCATACTACTCAACTCTCAGAGCATCAGCGATAAGCTCTATAGGATTTTTAAAGACAGTATCAACTTCAGCATAATTCATAGAAGCATTGATCTGCATACGACATGCCGAACACTCAGCACTGACAACATCAGCTTGTGTCTCTTTAATCATTGCGGCTTTTGGAGTACCTACAGCTTTTGCAAAATGGTACTTCTCAGACTGCATCGTTACCCCGCCAAAACCACAACAGGAGTTTGGATCACTCATCTCAACTATTTTATAATTTTGACGGATCAGATTTCGTGGCTCTTCATAAATACCCTGCATCTTTCTTGCATGACAGGGATCATGATAGGTGACGATCTTTGTATTTTGTTTCTTCTTTGCAAGTATAGACTCTAATTCTGTGTGATTTTGCAGCCACTCTGTAGCCATAAAAACTTTTTTCATCACATTGCGTGCACGTTCCTGCCACTCCGGCTGATCGTGAAAATAGTGTTCATAATCTATTTTTAGCATTGCAGAACAAGTGGCTTCTGGAACAATAATAGCCTCAACATCATCTGCAAACTTCTCAAAATACGCAATATTAAACTTTGCATTATGATCAACCGTATCAAAATCCCCTGTAAAATAGGCCGGTGCAGAACAGCACTTTTGATCTTTTGCCAAGAAGGCATCAATCTCTAAATGCTCTAAAATCTCCAAAAGCGAATCTCCGATATTACGGTAGTTATAGTTACCCAAACAGCCTATAAAAATAGCCACTTTTCGCTTACCGCCATTGTCGATATTCTCTTTGTGTGCATTTAAAAAAGAGGTCTTTTTCAAACTTGGCAAGAGTCTGTCAGCTTTGAGCATTGGTATCTCAAAACGTGATGTCATAGAGTCAATATCAGCACGAATCTTAAATCCACAGGTTTGAAACACCCAACCGAGTTTAAAAGCGAGATCATTAAGCCATCGGTGACGCAATAGTAAAAAGAAAGCTTTTTTATACCATGCAATGCCATACTTTTTGGCAATATCGCTTCGCACCTGCTCTATGATCATATCTGTTGGGAGTGATTTAGGACAAACCTCAACACAGGCAGTACATAAAAAACAGCTCTCAAAGATATCTTTGGCAGTTTTATCCAGTTCAAGATTTCCACGCTTATATGCACCTAAAAGGTCAATAAAACCACGTGGAGATGTTACCTCATCAGCATTGACATTATGAATAGTACAAACAGGAATACACTTCCCGCACTTGATACAATCATCAGCTATCTTGTCAAAAGAGAAAATATCGTCTAAATTTTTATCCATTCATTATACCGTTTTAGAAAAAGTTTTATCACTTGTTGCATATTTTTTCATATATGCATCAAAAGGCTGTGCAATGTTACGAATAAGAAGCGTACCTGTTTCAGAACAGACTATATAATCTGCATCGATTGTAATGAGTTCTTCTGCTACAAAACCTTGCAATGCTTCAATAGCATCAGCAAAATACTCTGCAAAATTCACACCAAAGAGCTTCTCAAAACGCTTGATATCAAGCTTGAAGTTACTCATAAGCTCCATAATGACATATTGGCGAATCCTATCATCTTCACTCAGTACAACACCACGTTCAAACGGAAGTTTACCTGCATCAATGGCTGCTTCATAACTTGGCATATCTTTAAAGTTTTGTGCATAATAATCAACACCTTCACCAATAGAAGTCAGTCCTATACCTATTAAGTCTGCACCGCCTTTTGTTGTATAGCCTTGGAAGTTTCTGTGTAACTCACCCTTTTCAATCGCTTTAAAGAGTTCATCTTTTGGTTTTGCAAAGTGATCCATACCGATCATTTTATAACCGTTCTCAGTCAAAAAGTCGATAGTGTACTGCATGATCTGCAGCTTCTCATCTGGAAGTGGCAGTGTTGTTTCATCGATCTTACGCATCGTTTTTTTAAGCCATGGAACATGTGCATAGTTAAAGACCGCAAAACGATCAGGATTAAGTGATAAAGCAAGAGAGAGTGTTTCTTTAAAAGTCTCAAGTGTCTGATACGGCAGACCATAGATAAGATCCACATTAACAGAGTGCATTTTATATTTGCGTGCCAGATCCATTGCATCTTTTGTGATGTTATAAGGCTGAACACGGTGCACAGCAACCTGTACTTTTTCATTAAAGTCCTGAATACCAAAACTCACACGGTTAAAGCCATGTTTTGCCATCACTTTCATCTGATCATCATTGATATGACGCGGATCTATTTCACAACTAATCTCAGCATTTTTTGCAAAATTTTTAAAGTGTTTTTTGATCTCTTTGATAATAACATCTAGCTGTTTGGCTGTAAAAAATGTCGGTGTTCCTCCCCCAAAGTGCATCTGAATTACTTTTCGTTTTGTATCAAGATGTTTTGAGAGAATTTTAAGTTCACGTTTTAAGTACTCAATATAGCGAAGCATCTTATCTTCTTTAGAAGTAAAGACAACATTACAACCACAAAAGTAGCAGGCATTTTTACAAAACGGGAGATGAAAGTAGAGACTAAGCGGTCTTTTTGAATCCTGTGCTTCAAGTTTTTTGATGTAGTCATCATACTGAAAATCATCTTTAAACTCCAAAGCTGTCGGGTACGAGGTATAACGAGGTCCCGGTTTTGAGTATTTTGTAAATTTTGCGAAATCGAGTTCCATGGTTGTAATCCTTTGCTTGTTGCTTCTTTTCTAATAGTCTA
>JAMOSE010000206.1 GCA_027063215.1 Sulfurimonas sp.
GTTAAAAAAATCGAAAATATCTCTAACATCTGACTGTTGGCTACTTAGTTCTTGTAAACTTTTGTTTAACCCACATTACAACATAAAATAAAAATGGTATAAACAGCACGCCTATTAGTGTAGCAGCACTCATTCCAAATACCACAGAAGTCCCTAAGATATGTCTGCTGTTGGCTCCGGCACCACTACTTAAAACAAGTGGCAGAGTTCCTAATATGAATGCCAGTGATGTCATAATAATCGGTCTAAATCTAAGTTTTGCCGCTTCAAGTGTTGCATCCATCAAGGTATAGCCTCTGCTTAATCTCTCAACTGCAAATTCTATGATTAAAATTGCATTTTTTGCACTAAGACCTATAAGCGTAATCAGTGCTACTTGATAGTATATATCTGCTTCAAGATGCATAAATTTAAGCAGATAGATACCCCCTGCAGCTCCAAATAATCCAAATGGAACAGAGAGAACAACTGCTATTGGAATACTCCAGCTCTCATAAAGTGCTGCAAGAATTAAAAACACAAAAATCATCGCATAAATCATCGTGTAATCGCTTGAATTTTTTAGTTTATCCTCTTGGTATGATGTTCCAGCCCAAGAGAGTGTATAACCACTTTTTGGTAAGATTTTAGCACTTATCTCTTTGATAGCTTCCATCGCATCTCCCGAACTATGCCCCGGTGTTGCAGATCCTGTTACATATCCTGCATTAAAAAGATTAAATCTCTGAATTACACTCGCCCCTACAACTCTTTTTAGATGGACAAGTTCGCTTACAGGAATCATATTGCCATTGAGTGATTTAACATAAATAGTTTTAAAGTCATTAACCGTTCTTCTAAAATCACCCATAGCTTTTGCATTTACATGAAATACTTTACTAAAAAGGTTAAAGTCATTAACATACGCTTTTCCAAAATATGCACCTACAGTATTGTATAAATCAGATAAATTTACATTCATAGCTTTGACTTTTTCTCTATCTACTTGTAACATATACTGCGGTGTTCTTGTATCAAGCGTTGAGCGAACCATCATAAGTCTTGGGTCTTTGTTTGCTTCTTCTACAATCTGTTTTACATAACCGTCAAGTTGGTGCAGATCTCCACCTGTTCTATCTTGTATCCACATTTCAAACCCATCTGTCATACTCATACCCATAATTGGAGGTGGGTTAAAAGCCAGCACCATAGCATCTTTATAGGTAGAGAATTGCCCCATAAGCTGACCTGCCATAGCCATAGATGAATCATCTGGGTTTTTTCTTTCATCCCAAGGTGTCAGTTTTGCAAACATCAACGATGCATCACTTTTAAATGCCATAGTCATAAGATCAAGCCCACTAACTCCGGCAGCTTCCTCAATAAGTGGATTTTTCATAAGTGTTTTTTCAATTTCTAAAGTTGTTTTATCCGTATTGCTTAACGAAGTTCCGGGCATATTGTATTTAAATATCAGCAATACCCCTTTGTCTTCTGTCGGAACAAGCCCGGTTGGCAGTATTTTATTTATCTCAACTGTAGCGTAGATAATTATTCCATATAAAATGAGTGAAAAAACGCCTACTTTTATGAAAAATTTTGCAGCTTTTGTATATTTATCCGTTGTCCAGCTAAAAAATTGATTAAATTTTCTAAGAGGCCAGATGATATTTTCTTCTCTTTTGAGTAACAGTGCAGCAAGTGCTGGAGTCAGCGTTAAAGCAACAAGCCCGGAGATAGTTACAGAGATTACAATCGTAAGTGCAAACTGCTTATAAAACTCACCGCTAAAGCCTTGCGTGAGGGCTGCTGGAATAAATACGGCACTTAAAACAAGAACAATGGCAATAAGTGGAGAGGTAAGCTCTTTCATTGCATTTATAGTTGCATCTTTGACGCTTATGTTTTTATCTTCATGTAAATTTCTCTCAACATTCTCAACAACAACAATGGCATCATCAACCACCAGACCGATGGAGAGTACCAGAGCAAAAAGAGATAAAAGATTGATAGAAAATCCAAAAGCATACAGACCGGCAAATGTTCCTATGATGGCAACAGGTATGGCAATAACCGGTATAAGGGTAGCTCTCCAGTTTCCAAGAAAAACATAAATAAGAATAACAACAAGAATAATCGCTTCATAGAGTGTTTTTAAAACTTCATCTATAGATGCTTGCACAAATGGTGTTGTGTCGTAAGGAACATTATATACTATATCTTTTGGAAATCGTTGCATCATCTCATCTACAGTTTTATTTACCTCTTTAGATACATCAAGTGCATTTGCCCCTGGAGACAAAAAGATTCCCATAGCAACCATTGGTTTTAGATTATATGAACTCCTAACATTGTATGAACTCATTCCAAGTGTTACTTTTGCTAAATCTTTCAGTCGTAAAGCACTTCCATCCGGATTTGAACGAATAATTATATTTTCAAACTCTTTTGGTGATGTAAATCTTCCTTTTGTTTTAATTGTATATTGGTACGTTGTCGCGGCACTCTCTAAAGGCTCAGCTCCTAAGCTACCTGCTGCATATTGGTTATTCTGCTCTCTTATGATATTGACAATTTCTAAAGGAGAGAAATTATAAAAGCTGAGTTTTTGCGGATCAAACCATATTCGTATAGAGTAATCTCTATCGCCAAAAACCATAACATCCCCAACTCCGGGAATCCTTTTGAGATCATCTACCATATTTATTTTTAAGTAGTTATGGATAAATGCTACATCATGAACACCACCTTTTGATGTAAAGGTTAAAAATTTTAAAATATCTGGAGATTGTGCTTTGACACTGATACCTTGTCTTCTAACCTCTTCGGGTAACTTACTAAGTGCTAATTGAACACGGTTATTGACATCAACTTTTGCCTGATCTTTGTCTTTTCCTATTTTAAAGAACACATTTAGCGTCATCATACCGTTTGGTGAGAGTGTTGAACTCATATATATCATATCATCAACACCATTGATACTCTCTTCAAGAGGTGCGGCCACTGTTTTTGCCAAAGTATCTGCATCGGCTCCGGGATATATAGCAGTTACAACTATCTGAGGAGGTGTAATACTTGGATACTCTTGTACCGGAAGCAGTTTTATAGATATTGCTCCTGCCATTATAATGACAAGGGCAATAACGGTTGAAAAAATTGGTCTGTTTATAAAAAATTTAGAAAACATCTATTTTCCTTGTTTGTTTATAATCTTGTCAACAACAACTTCAGCACCTGGTTTGAGTCTAAAAAAGTTATTTACTATCACTCTGTCTCCAACTTTTAAAGCACCCCCTGTTACTATAAAATTATTTTGACTTACATCCCCAACTACAACAGGACGAACACCGACATGACCATGCTCTTCTACAAATACTATCGTTCCCAATGGATTTTGAAGCACTGCTTTTTGTGGAACGGTAATGACGCTGTTTTGAACAATATTGTTTGTGATTACTCTTACAAATTGACCAGGCATCAAGTAGCCGTCTTGATTGTCAAAAACTGCTCTCATTTTTACTATAGCTGTCTGGTTGTTTGTGTTTACATCTATGAAATCAACAACGCCCACTTTTTGTAAAACTTTTCCATTAACTTCAAGATTTATCTTAAGTGTGCCATTGTCTTTAATATTCCAAATATGATTTTTTAGTTTTTTATAATCACTCATCGGTGCAGAAAATTCTACATAAACTTTGTCATTTTGAGTTATCTCTACAAGTTTACTCGGTGGATTGTAAGAGACTAAGTTTCCAACATCTACCTGTTTTAAACCGGTTATGCCATCAATAGGTGCTTTAACTTTTGTATATGCCAAGTCAATTTTTGCTTGTTTGAGTTGCGCTTTTGCCAAAGAGACTGCCGCTAAACTTTGCTCATAAGTTGAGAGTACCTTATCTCTTTTTTCTGAAGAGACAGCTTTTTGAGAAAAGAGTTTTTTAATTCTTCTCCAATTACTTGCGGCATCTTTCAGACTCGCTTTGCTCATTTGTAGAGATGCTTTTGCAGCTGCAACTCTTGCTTTATAGACATCATCTTCTATCGTAAATAAAAGATCACCTTTTTTTACTTTTTGTCCCTCTGTGAAAGTTTTTCTTTCTAAAACACCTAGTACCCGAGCAACAACCTGTACTTTGTTGTATGCTTTTACTGTTGCCGGATATTTTAAAGTTACCGGCAGAGTGGCAGGTTTTTGGACGATGTAAATATCTGCCTTGGGCGTTGGCATCTTCATTCCAGCAGGCGGTCC
>JAMOSE010000207.1 GCA_027063215.1 Sulfurimonas sp.
TTGTTAGCTAACTATTTATTTTCAGACTCTTTTTTCTCTTTAAGTTGACCACAGGCTGCTGAGATATCTATGCCTTTTGAATCACGTATAGTAGAGAGCAGACCATGCTTGATCAGATACTCTTGAAAAGCAAACATATCTTCATAACTTGGACGTTCATAAGGTGTTCCCGGGTATGGATTAAAGTAGATGAGATTGACTTTGGCTTTAATGCCTGAGAGAAGTTTGACAAGTTTTTTAGCAGATCCGAGATCATCATTTTTATTTTTAATAACAAGATACTCAAACATAACACGTTTGCGGGTATCTATTGGAAAGCGTTTGACAGCTTCAATGATGGAGTTGATATTATGGGCTTTATTCATAGGAATAAGTTCACTTCTAAGCTTATCATCAACTGCATGAAGAGAGATGGCAATATGTACACCCAGATCCATTTGGCCTAATTGATCTATTTTGTTACTGAGACCACTTGTACTAACAGTTTGTCGTTTTCCTGATATTGCCAGACCCTCTTCTTCTTTAAAAACAGCTATTGCTTTTGCGAGGTTATTTAAGTTGTCAAGTGGTTCTCCCATACCCATATAAACAATGTTGATTTTACGGTTATGTTTGTGATTGTTATCACGTTTAAGGTTTACTACCTGCCCTACTATTTCTCCAGCTGTGAGATCTCTTGTAAAACCGCCTTTTGCTGTTAGACAAAAAGAACACCCAACTTTGCATCCAACCTGCGTTGAAACACAGATAGTGTATCTTGCTTCTTGAATAACTTTTCCATCTTCATCATACTGATCATCTTTCATCTTTAGCCAAACAGCCTCTACCGTTTTACCATCTTGGAGTTCAAAGAGATATTTGATAGTTCCGTCACTTGATTCTTCTTTTCGAATAATTTTCATAGGATTAATGAGATACTTTTGGCTTAACTCTTCTTTGAGATCTTTTGGAATATTTTTCATTTCATCAAAGCTTTGTGCATACTGATGGTATAACCAACCATAGATCTGTTTGGCACGGAATGAGGGTTTTACGTTTGTTTTGAGTTCATCTAATGTGAAGTCATAGAGAGAGGGTTTTAGATCTGTATTCATCTGCTTGTTAGTTCCTTAATTCTTTTTTTTACATGCTCTTCTAACAGTTCTTTTGCCTTGTTATGGTTGGCTAAAAACTCTTGATGAGCATCTTTATTTGTGTAGTTTGTTATACAAAAAACTCCACCTGCCGGTATATCAAACTCTTTTGCAACAGCTAAAACAGAGAAAAATTCCATGTTTTCTATAGCTACTCCAAAGTTTAAAAATTTTTTTGTTAATTCTTCATTTGTAGATATGTAGTTTGAAGAGTTTACAATAATGTCTTGTTTGTTAGTTGTGTTTGTGCTTATTACATTTTCAAGTGGAGTATAGGCATCTTTATTTAAAAAGGCCAGTTCAATATTACTTGCAGTTTTGCTCTCTATGATATCAAAAATTTTGGCATTACCATAACTGCCTGCAGTTCCTACAAAGAGTAGAAATTCAGGTTTGTCAAACAAACACAAACGTGTTAGATTTATAGCAGTCTCTATAAGCCCTACTCCCATAGGTGTTGCAAATGAGAAGTTTTCAGAGTTACCTGCGCATATTATCATTTGCTACAGCCTTACGGGAATATTGTTTTTATGCAAATAGTGTTTGAGATCCATTATATCTATCTCTTTGTAGTGAAAAATCGAAGCAGCTAAGGCTGCATCTGCACCATGCTCAAAGGCCTCTTTGATATGCTCCATTGTTCCCGCACCTCCACTGGCAATAACAGGAACATTAACAGCTTTGGAAATTTGTTCTGTAATGTTGAGCTCAAAACCGGCTTTGGTACCATCTGCATCCATCGAAGTAAGAAGTATTTCACCTGCTCCTCGATCGACGACCTCTTTTGCCCATTCTAGTGCATCAATACCGGTATCTACGCGCCCGCCATTAAGGTAAACATTATAAGAACCTTTTTCATTGCGCTTGACATCAATAGCCGTTACAATGCATTGTGAACCAAAACGTTTTGCTCCCTCATCAATAAGTTCTGGACGTTTAATAGCTGCGGAGTTTACACTTACTTTGTCACAACCGACATTTAAAAGTTTGTAGATATCTTCAAGTTTTCGGATACCACCACCGACAGTTAAAGGGATAAATATCTCACGTGCAACTTCTGCAACAATGTCAACTATTGTGTCACGGTTGTCACTTGAAGCAGTTATATCTAAAAAAGTTAGTTCATCAGCACCCTCTTCATTATAACGGCGTGCAACTTCAACAGGATCGCCAGCATCTTTGAGACCGACAAAATTGACACCTTTGACTACACGGCCATCTTTAACATCCAAACAGGGAATAATTCTTTTTGCAAAATAGTTTTTCATATGTTTCTCTATCTTTATAATATGGTGTAATTATACTGAAAATTGCTTAAGATGGAGTTGTGAGTCCTCGACGCTCCTTCGGAGATCGTCTGTGGTTCCAACTCTTTTCAAGTTGTGAGTCCTCGACGCTCCTTCGGAGATCGTCTGTGGTTCCAACCTTTTTCAAGTTGTGGGTCCTCGACGCTCCTTCGGAGATCGTCTGTGGTTCCAACC
>JAMOSE010000208.1 GCA_027063215.1 Sulfurimonas sp.
CGTCTGTGGTTCCAACTCTTTTCAAGTTGTGAGTCCTCGACGCTCCTTCGGAGATCGTCTGTGGTTCCAACCTTTTTCAAGTTGTGGGTCCTCGACGCTCCTTCGGAGATCGTCTGTGGTTCCAACCCTAAAAACGACAAGAAATTGTCGTTTTCTTAACGGGTTTCACGTGAAACATTGGTTTTTATGGGTAAAAAGGGGACAATTTGTGATTTTTTTACTTTTGTTACCTTTTTATAAGTATTTTTATTATAGACTAGCTCTTATGAATAGTAAAAGTGTTGTAGCAAAAAAGAAGTTTGGACAAAACTTTTTAAAAGATGAGTCCGTTTTAAGAAAAATCGTCGAAGCGATGCCCAAAAATGATCATAAGATTGTAGAAATTGGACCTGGCTTAGGTGATTTAACTAAATTTTTAGTTGATGTCAAAAGTGTTGAAGCTTTTGAGGTAGATACCGACTTATGTAAACTGTTACAAAATAATTTTAAAAAAGAGATCGCTACCAAGCAACTTCATTTACACTGTGGAGATGTTTTACAAGCTTGGAAGAATTCTTTGATTGATGAGCCGTATGACTTGGTGGCAAATTTGCCATACTATATAGCTACGAACATCATACTCAAAGCACTCGCAGATCCAATGTGTAAAAATATACTTGTAATGGTACAGTTTGAAGTAGCAGAGAAATTTTGTGCAACAAATGGAGAAAAAGTATTTGGTTCTTTGGGTATTATTGCTCAAAGTGTTGGAGAGGCAAAAATTGTCACAAAAGTTCCACCAACTGCATTTGATCCACAGCCAAAAGTGGATTCTGCTGTTTTTCTTATACAAAAAAGCAGAGATAGAAGTGAAAAAGAGTTTGAAGATATGCTTAGAGTTGCATTTACGCAGCCTCGAAAGACTCTTATGAAAAATCTCTCCTCCAAGTATGATAAAGCAACACTTCAAGAGGCTTTTAAAAGCCTTGGACTTACATTAACGATTCGCCCTCATCAAGTTAGCACGAAGGACTATCACCAACTCTACAAAATAATATAAATAAGGAGTTTGGATGGCAGAAGAGAAACAAGAGGCAGCTCAGCAGAGCAAAGCTCAAACAGACCGTAAACCAAATAACAATAGACGCAATAATAATCGCAGACCAAATAATAATCAAAATAAAAATTCTGGTGATAAAAACAGTAGTACTCAAAATACAAAACCAAATAACAACCGTAATAAAAACCGTAATCGCTATAAGCGAGGCCCTGCTCCAATTGATGAACAACTTAAATCATTTGTTGTTAAAAATCAAGAAGCACATAAACAGCGACTTAATCCTCACTATAAATTAGATCTTAATTCAAAAGCGAAGATCCGTATCACTCCACTTGGTGGACTTGGGGAAATTGGTGGAAATATTACTGTTTTCGAGACAGAGAAAGAGGCAATATTAATTGATGTCGGAATGAGCTTTCCAGATGAAGAGATGCATGGTGTCGATATTTTAATTCCTGATTTTTCTTATATTCGTGAGATTAAGGATAAAATTGTCGGTATTGTTATTACTCATGCCCATGAAGATCACATCGGTGCGGTACCCTACCTCTTTAGAGAGATGCAGTTTCCGATCTATGGAACACCGCTTCCATTAGCAATGATTGGTAACAAATTTGATGAGCATCATTTAAAAGAGTTTAGACGTTATTTTAATCCGGTAGAGAAACGTAAGATCTATAAAATCGGAAATGATTTTGAGATAGAGTGGATGCATATGACGCACTCTATTTTGGACTCTTCATCTCTTGCAATTACGACAGATGCCGGAACTATTATTCATACGGGTGACTTTAAAATAGATCATACTCCAGTAGATGGTTATACAGCTGATTTACATCGTTTGGCGTATTATGGAGATAAAGGGGTGCTTTGTCTGCTTTCAGACTCTACAAACTCACATAATCCTAATCCTACTCCATCAGAGCTCAGTGTTGCACCAGCACTTGATCGTGTTTTTAGCAAAGCTGAAGGACGTGTAATTCTTTCTACTTTCAGTTCAAATATTCATCGTGTTTATCAGGCTATTCAATATGGTATCAAATATGGGCGAAAAGTATGTGTTATTGGGCGTTCTATGGAGAGAAATATAGAAGTGGCACTGCAGTATGATTATATTCGTTTTCCAAAAAATATTTTTATTGATGCAGACGAAATCGCACGTATGAGTGATAAAGATGTATTGATTGTAACGACAGGATCACAAGGAGAGGCAAACTCTGCACTCTTTAGAATGAGTATTGGTGAACATAGACATGTAAAGATTAAACCTAATGATCTAATTGTCCTTTCATCTCGTGCAATTCCTGGGAATGAGGGAAGTATCTCTCAAATGCTGAATCATTTACAAAAATGTGGTGCAAAAGTAGCAATGGATAAAGATATTCATGTATCAGGACATGCTTCAATTGAAGAACAAAAACTGATGCTTCGTTTAGTCAATCCTAAATTTTTCTTGCCGGTACATGGTGAGTATAACCATGTTGTAAAACATAAAGAGACGGGTATGCTTTGTGGTGTTCCAGAGAGAAATATTTTGCTTATGACAGATGGTGAACAGATTGAAGTAGCACCAAAATATATGAGAAAAGTAAAAACTGTTAAAACCGGTAAAACATATATTGATAACCAAAACAACTATGAGATTGAGGATGACATTGTTCTTGATCGTCAAAAACTTGCATCTGATGGTATTGTGATGATAGTTGCACAAGTGAGTGAACAGACTGGACGCATGATAGACAAACCAAAAGTAACAACTTTTGGAATTGTTGCAGACAAACGTGATAAAGCGTTTGCAAAAGAGATGGAAGATATTATTGAAAATTTCCTTTTAAATATGAAGCCGGGACTTATTGGAAATCCAAAAACATTAGAGGGTGATCTTCGTCAGGTTGTTCGCAAACATATTTATCGTAAAATGAAGAGATATCCTCTTATCGTTCCACATATCTTTATTCACTAAAACTACTCACCTTTTGGTGAGGGGTTCGCACTCTTTCTTCTCCTCTACACTTAAACTTTACCAATCATAGTGTATAATCGCATATTAAAATAGAAAAAAGGCAAAAAATTGTCAAACAATAATGAAGCATTTGAAAATGCAGTAAAAATTATGATGGAGCATGTAGGTGAGGATCCCTCACGTGAGGGATT
>JAMOSE010000209.1 GCA_027063215.1 Sulfurimonas sp.
TCATAGTGTATAATCGCATATTAAAATAGAAAAAAGGCAAAAAATTGTCAAACAATAATGAAGCATTTGAAAATGCAGTAAAAATTATGATGGAGCATGTAGGTGAGGATCCCTCACGTGAGGGATTATTAGATACTCCTGCCCGTGTAAGAAAATCCTTTGAATTTATCTATGGTGGTTATAAAGAAGATCCCGAAGCAATTCTAAAAAAAGCTCTTTTTACTACAAGTAATGATGAGATGGTTCTTGTCAAAGATATAGAGTTTTACTCTACCTGTGAGCATCATCTCCTCCCAATTATAGGGCGGGTACATGTTGCATATATTCCAGATGGAAAAGTTGTCGGGCTTTCTAAGATTCCTCGTGTAGTTAATGTATTTGCACGTCGTATGCAGATTCAAGAGCAGCTTACTGAACAGATTGCTGATGCTATAATGGATACAATTACACCAAAAGGTGTGGCTGTTGTTATTCAGGCTCGTCATATGTGTATGGAGATGCGTGGTGTTGAGAAGATTAACTCTACAACAACCTCCTCTGCTCTTCGCGGGCTCTTTAAGAAAGATGAAAAGACACGTGCAGAGTTCTTTTCACTGATAAATTCACCGACAGGAAGTAAATATTAAATGCCATTATCTTCTCTCAAAGAAAAATTAGCAGATAGAAATTACTCTGTCGCCTTTGGAGAAGTTGTTAAGATAAATGCTACAGTTATTATTGCCAAAGGTCTAAGAGTCAGTATAAGTGATATGGTTAAAGTTGTCTCAAGTGATAATAATCTAGAGACCGTTGGCATGGTAACTGAGATTGATGGTTCATTTTTTTATATAACTCCTTTTTCTTTTGTAGAAGGTTTTCGTTCTGGAGATCATGTATTTTTAGATTCTACAGGACTAAATATCCCTGTAGGTGAGTCTCTTTTAGGACGTGTTGTAGATCCCTTTATGCGTCCTATTGATGGCAAAGGTCCTCTAAAATCCTCTAAAATGACTCCTATTATCAAAGCGCCTATTGCTGCTATGAAAAGGGGTATGATTGATGAAGTTTTTTCTGTTGGAGTAAAAAGTATTGATGGACTTTTAACCTGTGGAAAAGGGCAAAAGCTTGGTATTTTTGCAGGAAGTGGTGTTGGTAAATCAACATTGATGGGGATGATTGTTCGTGGTGCAGATGCACCTATTAAAGTAGTTGCACTTATTGGTGAGCGTGGTCGTGAGGTTCCTGAGTTTATAGAGAAAAATCTTGGTGGGGATCTGACAAATACGGTTATTATTGTTGCAACTTCTGATGACTCCCCTCTTATGCGAAAATATGGTGCTTTTGCTGCTATGAGTGTTGCTGAATATTTTAAAGATAAACAGCAGGATGTACTCTTTATTATGGACTCTGTGACTCGTTTTGCTATGGCACAGCGTGAAATTGGTCTCGCTCTTGGTGAACCGCCAACCTCAAAAGGCTATCCGCCCTCTTCTCTTACACTTTTACCACAGTTAATGGAGCGTGCAGGAAAAGAGGAAGGTAAAGGAAGTATTACTGCTTTTTTTACTGTGCTTATTGAGGGTGATGATATGAGTGATCCAATCGCCGATCAGTCCCGATCTATTTTAGATGGACATATTGTCCTCTCTCGTGAAATGACAGACTTTGGCGTTTATCCGCCTGTGCATATTCTTAATTCTGCATCACGTGTTATGAATGATATTATCTCTGATGAGCATATGAAAGCAGTAAGAAAATTTCGACGACTCTATACTCTTTTAAAAGAGAATGAGACACTTATTCGTATTGGTGCGTATACCCAAGGAAGTGATCCTGAACTTGATGAAGCTATTAATAAAAAAGAGCAAATGATGCAGTTTATTGCTCAAAGTGCAACAGAGATTGTCAAGTTTGAGGAGAGTGTTGAGACACTTTTAAAGATTATGAATATCACTTCTGGCTAAAATACTCTGATTGGCTCCATGCATCTCTTGCTTTATATTCATCTTGTAACACTGTAATTGCAAGATTTAGATGAGAAGTTTTTTCATAGCTATGCATGAGTTGTTTAATCTCGCTGTCTTTACCAAAGATATCTATATAAGAGTAGATAAAGTTTTCTACACTTTCAAAATTTTTAAGATTAAGTTCCTCTTTTATTTTGGAGTGAAAAGATAATCTAAGCAGATCCCCTATTTTATCACGTCTTGTTTTAACAAGAATAAGCTCTCCCAACTTCTCTTGAACACTTTGTATATCACCATTAAGAGCAAAGATTTCACATCTGTTTATGAGTTTATTCCAATGATCTTCAAGAAGTTGTGCAAGTTGCATACCTTCAAGTCCACTATTTTCATCAAGTATCTCATAACATGTTATAAAATTATCATTTTCATAAGCAGTGAGAAGTTCTTGCGCTTTTTGAGCCTCTTTTTTTAATACCTCTATTTCTTCTTGAAAAAGTGAAGTTGTAGATAATTTATGCAAAATCTTTTGTGCAAGTTCTATTTGCGCCTCTTTTATACATAATTTTATTTTTTCAATTTCTTTTGAATCTTCTTCCATAAGAGCTATATAAGAGGGTATCTCAGCTAACAGTTTTTCCTGTTTAATGAGTTTGTTTACTGTTTTATAATCTTTTGTTGCAAGTGCTTTTATAAAACTGATAAATTCACTATTTTGATATATGAGCAGATGAATAAGTGCTCTTTTAGCAGGAATTGTTACATAGGGCTGCAGGAGTGCTTTTGCCTCTTCAATTTTGTTTTGCAGAAGTTTTTTTTGAGCTTGTGTAAAAGTATTTTTATAACTCGTTTCCATTTTCTGATATAGAGGTGTAAGCTGAAGTGCAGGAAATTTTTCAGCAAGTGCATAGGCTAAAGTATATTTTTGATTTTTAAAAAGCTGATAAAATTGTTGATAATTTTTATGAGCTTGAATGATTTTTGTCTCATCACCTTTTTTGGATTGAATAGCCTCAAAAGGTTTTAAAACAGAGAGTTTTTCTATATTGTTTGACATTATAAAATGCATTAATGCTTTTTTAGAGAGTTTTTTATACTCTTGTTCTATCTCTAGCGCTTCTTTGGTATTTGAAAGAAAAGGATTTTGTTCTACGAGTTGCAGTGCCTCTGGCAGTTCGCCTTTTTCTAAATAAGCTTGAAGATCAGACTGTGATTTTAAAAGAACTTTTTGGATAGTGCTATCATAAAAAAGAAGAAGAAGTTTGTTATTATTTAACAGAACAACAGAACTGATCTCTTTTTGAAATTTTAAAAAATTATTTTTTATAACTTTTCTTTTTTCAGTATCAATGAGCATAATTGTAGCAGTTTTTGATACTACAAGAGCATAATCTGTATTTTGTATAGGGAGTATTTTTAAAATATTGTTTTGTTGTGTCGTTATCTTCTTTATAGCTGCATTTTTTCGTATATGGGCTATAAAGAGTGTTCCTTCTGTATTCGCAAAAATTATCTTTTTCTCACTTAAAAAAGCAATGCTGTTTATACGGCTCTTTGAGATTGTAAAAGTGATTTTTTTAGCATGAGAGTTGAATTTGACAAGAGTAAGTGCACCGCCATAACCACTTGCAGCTACATACTGATTATTTGAAGCTATTGTGCTGACATAGTTGTCCTGAATAATTGTTTTATAACCTACCCTCTCAAAAGGGAAAGAACAGAGTCTTGAGATATGTATTTTACCTTCATAGCGGTATTGAATTACCCGTCCGTTTTTTGTACCACTGATGAGATATGGTGCAGATGCAACAAAAGAGAGTAAAGTTATATCTCCATCATGCGTAGTGATAGTTTCTAAAATTTTATGCTGTTTTGCCTCTATAATATAGAGTGTTTCTCCATTGGCGATAGCCATAAGGTCAAGTTTTGGATGAAATGCAAGCGCTGTTGTCTCCTCTTTTAGAAGTTCGCTATAGATAGTTTTGAGTATTTTACATTTTGAAGGAGAAAGTATTTCTACGCTTTTTGTTCGTGAAATGAGTGCTGCAAAAGAGTTGTCAAACTCTTCTAGGGAGTAAAGCTTTTTATTGGATTCAAAACAATTAGTGATCTGCAATATAAACCTTTTGAAGCAAAAGTTGTGGTGTTATTTTACCATTAAATTCGTTTTTTGTAATTGTATATGAACAACTGAGTTTTTTATTGTGAGGCATTTCAAAGACTCTTCTAAAAGCGATCAGCTCAACAGTTTTTCTCTGATGAGGATATTGTCGTACTTCAATACGAGAGTGTGACTTGTCTGCACCCATGAGTTTTATACTGACAACCTCTGCTTCATGAAGAAAAAAAGTTGGACGAGCATTTGCTTCACCATAGGGTTCAAACTGCTCAAGTATCTCTAAGAGTTCCTGATCAATCTCATCTGTTTCAAAGATCCCAAGGAGATTATCCAAAGGTAAAAAATCCTCTGGATTTATATCTTTTGCACTTTTGTTAATAGCTTCTCTAAAAGTATCAATATTTTTACTCTCTAATCCAAGACCTGCTGCCATTTTATGACCACCAAATTTACTTAACAAGTGTTCATTTGCTTTAATAAGTTCATAAATACTGACATTTCCTATACTTCTTGCACTTCCTTTTGCCTCATTTTCATTGATGCTTAAGACAATGGCCGGTTTTTCAAATTTATCTACAAGTCGCGAAGCAGCTATTCCAACAACACCTTCATGCCATCCATCGCCGGCTACAACTATAATGGGATCTTCTTCTTGTACTGATGCTATTGCTTCTTTTGTTGTTTGTGCTTCTGTCTCTTTTCTGAGATTATTGAGTTGTCCTAAAAGTTCAAACTGTTTGTATGCACTGTTGGTATCTTGTGCTGTAAAAAAATCCAAAGCTATAGAAGCATCTTCTAGTCGTCCTGCAGAGTTTATTCGTGGGGCTATTTGAAATGCTATATCTTCACTGCTTAGGCTACTTTTATTTAAAAAGTCACGTATTATGATTGAAGCTGGACGATTAGTAATGCTAAGAAGTTTAAGCCCCTCTTGGACAAGTGTTCTGTTTATATCAATAAGCGGCATAATATCTGCAATAATAGCAATAGCTAAAATATCTAAAAACTGACGCATATCTATAGAGAGTTGCAGCTCTTTTTTAAGAAGTCCAAGAAGAAGCCATGCAACTTCCGCACCGCATATCTCTTTAAAAGGGTAGTTGCATACTGAGAGTTTTGGATCAACAATAGCATAGGCATCTGGAAGTTCATCCCCTGGAGTATGATGATCGGTAATAATAAGATCAATACCACGTTCTATACAAATATCTGCTGCCGCATGAGCAGAAATTCCATTATCTACAGTAATGATTACATCGGCATCTATACGTTGTAAAACAGAAGGATTTACACCATAGCCATCATGAAATCTATTTGGAATGAGTGCCTCTAAAGGGTAGGGGATCTGTCTGAAAAAATCAACCATAATAGCAGTTGAGCTGATCCCATCGACATCATAATCACCAACAAGAGTAATCTTTTCTCTATTTTTAATGGCATCAGCTATGCGTTTTGCAGCTTTGACCCCATCATGCAAAAGAGCAGGATTGGGAATCTGTGAGAGTCTTTTTTCTACACTAAACCTTGATGAAAGCATTTCAAAAAGGTCTTGTTTGGTGATAAGGGGTAATTTACTCAGCATTCAAACTCGCATTTACAAATGCAAGTATAGATGGATTTGGAGTCTGAAGACGTGAAGTAAATTCAGGGTGAAACTGAACACCCAAAAACCATGGGTGATCTTTTACCTCTACAGTCTCAATAAGACCGTTTGACTCACCAGTAACTATCATACCTGCAGCTTCAAGTTGTTCTCTGTACTCCGGATTTGCCTCATAACGGTGACGATGGCGTTCAAAGATAGTTTTTTGACCATTGTAAGCTTGGCGGAGAATTGAGCCCTCTTTTGTATCACATGGATACTCACCAAGACGAAGTGTTCCGCCCATTGGTGATTCATGAGTGCGGAGTTGCATTCCACCACTTTGATCCAAGAAGTTGTCTATAAGGTAGATCATAGGATATGGAGTATTTTCATCAAACTCTATAGAGTTGGCACCCTCAAGACCTAAAACATTTCGTGCATACTCTACAAGTGTAAGCTGCATACCAAGGCAGATTCCAAGATATGGCACTTTATTTTCACGTGCATATTTAATAGCCTGAATTTTCCCCTCAACACCACGGCTGCCAAATCCACCGGCAACCAAGATTCCGTCACAATCGCTCAGAAGTGCCTCAGCTCCTCTGTCTTCAATCTCTTCAGAATCAACCCAGCAGATCTCAACACGGCTGTCAAGGTGTGCTCCAGCATGAATGAGTGCTTCTGTTAGAGATTTGTATGACTCTTTGAGTGCAAGATACTTTCCAACAAAACCAATAACTACTTTGCCTTTTGGTTGTACGATTTTCTTAACAAGATTATCCCACTCTTCCATATCCGGCTCTAACTCACCAAGATCTAACTCTTTTGCAATTGGTTTTAAAATATTTTGACGTAAAAAACTCATCGGAACATCATAAATACTTGCAGCATCTGTTGCTTCGACAACACTGTTTGCATTAACATCACAACTCATCGCCAGTTTTTTCTTAAATGTTTTAGGCAAAGGATTTTCACTTCTTGCTATAATCATCTGTGGAGTAATTCCAATACGACGTAACTCTTGTACAGAGTGTTGTGTCGGTTTTGATTTTAGCTCACCTGCAGCTTTGATAAATGGAATAAGTGTAACATGGATAAAAAATGTTCCTGCGACTTCATCATCATGTTTCATTTGACGAATCGCTTCCATAAACGGAAGCCCTTCAATATCACCAACTGTTCCACCAAGTTCAACCACTAAGATCTCATGCCCTTCTCCCGCTTTTTTAATACGAGAGACAATTTCACCGACAATATGCGGAATAACCTGAATAGTCTGGCCAAGATAACCACCGGCACGTTCTCTTTCTATGACAGATGAATATACCTGTCCTGTTGTAAAGTTAGAACTTTTTAGAAAAGATGCATCTAAAAACCGTTCATAGTTACCAATGTCAAGATCCGTTTCTGCTCCATCTTTTGTAACAAAAACTTCACCATGTTCTAATGGACTCATAGTACCAGGATCAACATTGATATATGGATCAATTTTTAACATCCCCACATTTTTACCAGAATGTTTAAGCAAAGTACCAACACTAGCGGCTGTAATCCCTTTTCCAAGAGAGCTTAAAACGCCTCCGGTTACAAAAATGTATTTAGTCATATAAAAATCTCCATCTCTTTTAATTAATGTGATTATAGTATATAATCACTTATTCAATTATGAAAGTTTTAAGATGGAAAATATTTTACTCTATATTATTATTGCGTTGGGGCTCTCAATAGTGCTCAATATCTTTTTAAAAAAGATAGGAATTTCGCAAATTATCGGCTATATTTTAACCGGTACTATTATCGTTTATGCTTTTGACCTTCGTGAAGCAGGACATTCACATGAGTTGGAGATGATTGCGGAGTTTGGTATTGTTTTTTTGATGTTTACTATAGGACTAGAGATATCTTTGGCCAAAATGGGCAATATGAAAAAAGATATCTTTGGGAATGGATTGATGCAGGTCGGATTTACCTCTTTGGTTGTTTATCTTGCCGCACACTTCTTGTTTGGACTGGATAATCAGCCATCCCTGATTATTGCTCTTGCTTTTTCTCTCTCATCAACAGCTGTTGTCCTTTCTTATTTAAAAGCATCTAAAGAGATCTACACGCCATACGGACAGAGTGCAACAGGGATACTTATCTTTCAAGATATTGCAGTCATTCCGATCCTGATCCTCATTGGTTTTTTGACAACAGAAGGTGATGAGAGTGTTAGTACAATTTTATTACATACACTCAGTTCTGCTATTATTGTAGTTGGTGTATTATTAACAGTTGGTAAAAGAGTTGTTGCATGGTTACTTCGTTTTTCAGCATCTTCTGATCTTGATGAACTTTTTATGGGTTCTGTTTTATTTATTGTCATAGGTGCATCTCTTTTTGCTGCTTCGATGGGATTTACTTACTCTTTAGGCGCTTTTGTTGCAGGAATGATAATTGCTGAAACAAAATATCATCATAAAGTTGAAGCGGATATTGCTCCTTTTAAAGATATCCTTTTAGGAACATTTTTCGTAGTTGTAGGTATGAAAATAGATGTTACTCTTTTTATTGAGCATATAGGTGAAGTTATTGGTTTTTTTCTTCTTGTGCTAATGGTAAAAATGCTTATTATTTTTTTACTTTTACGATTAAGTTCTAGTAGTGCCAACTCTCTTAAAACGGCAATGCTTCTTTCTCAGGTTGGAGAATTTTCCTTTGTTATTTTTGCACTTGCTTCTTCAGGTGGAATAATAGAGTCGGATTTGGCATCTTTGCTTGTATTGATTGTTGTTTTTTCTATGATTGTTACACCTTTTTTCATTGCACAAATAAGCCCTTTTGTCGATAGTATCATTAAAGAAAAAGATGTGGTAACAGATATGTCTGCTTTGGCTCAAAAGGAGGATCATATTGTTGTATGTGGGTACAGCGTTGTTGGTAAATTTGTAACAAAACATCTTGAAGAGTTAGGTGTTGAGTTTGTTGTTATAGACAATTCGAACAAACATGTTAAAGAGGCTTTGACCGATGGGATAGAGTGTTATCTTGGTGATGCTTCAAAATCATCTATTGTAGAAGCTTTACATGTTGAAAAAGCATCAGCTATTATTGTAACACTGGATAATATTACAAAAAAGAGACTTATTTGTGAAGCTGTTTTAAAAGTAGCAAAAAATGCCAATCTCATTGTAAAAGTAGTCTCTTTAGAAGAGAAAGAACAGCTTGCCGATCTTGATATTACAACAATTGTAGATGCAAAAGTAGAGGTAGCACGAGTTCTTGTTGAGCGTATGATTACATGCCAGCTTAACTATAGATAAGTGCCAAAGCACTTAAGAGGAGTTTTAATTTCCTCTTGATCCAGGTTTGATAGCTTCACTGCCATCTTTACAAAGTGGACACTCCTCTGGAGCATACATTTCAAATGTAAAATCAGCCAATGCAAAAAATGGAATATCCTGTGGTAATTTACAGTTTGGTTTTGTTTTAATATCACTCCCTTCTCTATGGCAAAAACCACGATTAGCAAGTGCCGCAACACCAACAATTTCTCCCCCGAGTTCTTTTACAACAGCGGCAGCTTCCATAGCGGATCCTCCGGTTGTTATAATATCTTCACACATTAAGACTTTTTCACCCGGTTTGATTTCAAAACCACGACGAATAGTCATTTTTCCATCAACTCTTTCAGCAAAGATAGAACGGACATCGAGTGCAGTTGCAAGTGCAAAACCGGCAATAAGACCACCAAGTGCCGGAGCACATACAGTATCGATCTCTAAACCACTTGCTTTAATTTCACGAGCAAGTTCATCTGCTAAAAGTTTTGCAGTTTTTGGATCTTCTAAAACTTTTGCAGATTGAAGATAAAATTGTGAATGGTTTCCAGAAGAGAGTTTAAAATGTCCTTCTAAAAGAGCATCTGCATCCATATATATTTTTTTAATGTCCATTGTGAAGTTCCTGTTGTTGAAGTTGGTTAAATGCACCATAAAAATGGTGCGAAGTTATTTAGACTTTAAGGATTTCAACCTCTTTGTCTTTAAGAATAGTATCTACTTTGGTGATATATTTGTCTGTAATCTTTTGAATATTGTCTTGTGCTGATTTAGAGTCATCTTGTGTGATCTCTTTTTCTTTTTCAAGTTTTTTGATTTTGTCATTTGCATCACGTCTATCATTACGAATAGAGATTTTTGCTTTTTCTCCCATCCCTTTCATCTGTTTTACAGACTCTTGACGTTGTTCTACTGTCATTGGTGGAAAGAAAAGTTTAATTAAATCCCCGTCATTATTCGGATTTACACCAATATTTGCACTCTGTATTGCTGATTCGATATCTTTAAGAAGATTTTTTTCCCAAGGATTAATAACAATAGTTGTTGCATCAGTAGCGATCACAGAACCAACTTGATCAAGTGGTGTAGGAGTACCATAGTAGTCAATTTTTACATTGTCTAAAACGGCAGTAGTCACTTTTCCGCTTCTTAATGTCTTAAACTCTCTTTGCATATGCTCAATGGCACCTTGCATTTTTGTTTCACATTCATTAAATATCTCGTTTAACATAGCAATATTCTCCTATTTTGAATTATTTGTTTCTTTTGTAGCTGTTGTTACCGGAAGTGTCGGTGCTGCAATATTTGTATTATCTATAACTTCATCTACAACAGAAGATTGTGCAGCTTTAGCGTACATGTAGCCTAAAGTAATTGTGTTGATAACAAATAAAAATCCAATCGTAAAAGTAGCTTTTGCAAGAAAGCTGTTTGGACCTTTTGCTCCAAAAACAGATTCGTTAGAGCCACTGTATGCACCAAGACCGATGCTCGAGCTTTTTTGTAAAAGTACAGCGATAACCAAGATGATAACGAGTACGATTTGAACAATAAGTAAAAGACTTGTAGTCATATATATTTCCTATAATAAAGTGGCGAATTATATCTAAAAAAACTTATATTATCAAACTATATAAAAAGAGGGTATAATTGCAAATAAATTTCTTAAGGACTGAAAATGAAAAATCTCAAAATTATATCACTTATTTTAATGATAGCATTAGGAAGTTTACTCTTTTTTATGTCCTCTGGAAACAAGTCACAAACAGTACAAAAACCTATTGTTTCTGTTACAACTTTTGCTCTGTATGACATTGTCAAGCATATTGCTGCTGATACGGTTGAAATTGTTAATATTCTACCTTTTGGTGTTGATCCACACAGTTTTGAACCAACCCCGCAACTTATGGCAAAGATCGAAAAAAGTGCATTGGTTATTTACAGTGGTGCTGGACTTGAACCATGGGTAGATGGATTTCATTTTAAATCAAGAGCTATAGATATGAGTCATTATGTTCAACTGCGTGAACTTGCTGATAATGAACATGCAACGCATGAACATCATCATGATGCATCTCATGTTCATAATACAGTAGATCCGCATTATTGGCTGGATTTTAACAATATGAAAACGGCAACAAAAGTGATTACAAAAGCACTTATTGCTATATTGCCACAACACAAAGCACTCTATGAGCAAAATGAAAAAAAATATATACAGATGTTGAATAAACTCGATAGTGAATATAAGCAAAGACTCTCCTCATGTAAAGCAAGCAGTGTTGTTGTAAGTCATAATGCACTTGGCTATCTTGCACGTAATTATGGATTTCATGTAGAGTCACTCACAGGACTCTCTCCAGAAGCACAGCCAAGTGCCAAAGATGTAACACGTATTATGCATGATATTAAAAAAGAGGGTGTAACTACTATCTTTTTTGAACATTTTGTGAATGATAAGGTAATTAAATCAATCGCAACAGATACACATATAAATATCGATGTATTTCAGCCTCTTGGTAATATTACAAAAGATGAGGCAGAAGCCGGATTGACATATGAAGATATTATGAAACGCAATCTTGATAAACTCTCTAAGGCTCTTTTGTGTCGTTAAAATTCAAACTACCGATTTTTGATGTAGAAAATGTAAGTTTTAGTGTTCGTTCGCAGACAATATTGCAAAATATTTCTTTTCAGATTTTTCATGGCGAATATATTGCGATTATTGGTCCAAATGGTGGAGGAAAGACAACTTTAATTCGTTTACTTTTAGGTCTTGAAAAGCCGACATCCGGAACAATCCGAATCTTTGGAAAAAAACTTAACAATTTTAAAGAGTGGTATAAAATTGGTTATGTTCCACAACGTGCTGCTCATGTTGATGCTAATTTCCCGGCAACTGTAGAAGATATTGTTAAAATGGGAAGAATTGCCAAAAGAAAACTCTTCTCAAGTATGAGTCAAGAAGATAAAGAGATGGTTCATGATGCAATGCTGAAGATGGATATCTTAGATCTCAAAGATAAAATGGTTGGAACACTCTCAGGTGGTCAAAGACAGCGTGTTATGATAGCCCGTGCTTTGGCATCTTCTCCTGAGATCTTAATCTTGGATGAACCAAATACCGGTGTTGATGTAAAATCACAACAACGTTTTTACAAACTGCTTGCAAAGCTAAACAAAGAAGAGGGCATTACTATTTTGTTTATTACCCATGATATTGGGGTAATCGCTGATGATATCGGAAGACTCTTTACTATTAATCAAAAAGCGACGATCTGTAATGATCCAAAAAAAGAACTCTCCTGTGAAGATATGAGTGAGCTTTATGGTATTGAAGCACACCTTATTCATAATCACAGACATGAACATTAGGATAAAAAAAGTATGTTAGAGATGTTAGAGTATGATTTTATGCAACGTGCACTTATTGCAGGTATTTTTATTGCCACTTTGGCATCACTGAGTGGAACTTTTGTTGTTCTTCGTAGATATTCACTTATCAGTGAGACTCTGGCGCACTCAGCACTCGTAGGTGTTGCTGTAGGGCTTGTGGCAGGTTATAATCCAATGTGGATGGCTGTTGTTATTGCCATACTCTCTGCATGGCTTATAGAGTATCTAAGAAGCTCTTTTGCTCTTTATTCTGATGCAGTATTAGCCATACTACTCTCAGGTTCACTGGCTCTTGCTGTAATTATTGTCTCTTTGGGCGGAGCATTTAACAACTCTCTGTTTTCATACCTTTTTGGGTCAATCCTCTCTGTAAGTGATAATGATGTTTTAACTATTGTTATTTTTGGCTCTCTTTCCTTACTCTTTTTACTGCTTTTTTCAAAAGAGCTCTATTTTATCGCTTATGATGAAGAGGTTGCAAAGACAAGCGGAGTAAAAGTTAACTTTTTAAACTTTTTGCTTGTTACGGTTGTTGCTATTATTATTGCACTCTCAATACGAGTCGTTGGCTCACTTCTCATTGGTGCTTTGATGGTTATTCCTACAGTGGCTGCTCTACAGTACAGGGTTGGATTTAAAAATACGATGTTAATTTCACTCTTTTTTGCTCTTTTTAGTGTTATCTTTGGTATGACACTCTCTTACTACTTCTCCTTGCCATCAGGAGCAACCATAGTTTTATGTGTTATTACTATTTTTATAATTTCACTATTGATGAATAAAAGATGAAAATAAGCTCTGAATTTTCCAAATATGCAACACACTATGGAAACTATAATATTATTCAAAATCAAGTTGTGGATAAACTGCTTTCTTTTGTAAAATCACAACCGAAAAAGATTTTGGATCTAGGTTGTGGAAGTGGTGCTGTTGCACAAAAAATTGCGTGGGAACTTGATCATTTTATCGGAGTAGATTTTGCACCGGGAATGTTGGAACTGCATCCAAAAGCCAAGCATATAGAGTGTATCTATGGTAATTTTAATGATGATATGCTTTTTGAACAACTGCAAACCTATCTCTTTGATTATGTTATTTCAGCGTCTGCACTGCAGTGGGCAGATGATTTGGATCATGTTATGGAAAATATAGCAGCTTTAAATACTCCCGTAGGACTTGCTATCTTTACCTCAGGTACCTTTAAAACATTAAATAAAACGGCAGGTCTTTTGCCACTGCTTCGTTCACATAAAGAGATTAAAGCTCTACAAAAAAAATATTTTTCTGATGCAGATTTTGAAGTTGTGAAGTATAAACTGGAGTTTGAGAGTGTTCGGGAGATGTTTCGCTATATCAAAAAAAGTGGTGTCAGCGGCTCACGCAGAGTGCTCTCATACAAAGAGACGAAAAAGCTGATGCATGCGTACCCTTTAAACTATTTAGAGTTTGAAGTTGCCTTTATTGCTCACTGAGTATGATCTCTTTTTCAAGGTTGTAAAGCTCATAGCGAATAGTTTTAAAGTTTTCACTCTGCTTGATATCTTCAAGTTTAAATATCTCCTCTAAAACTCTTGCAGACTCTTCTGCACGTTTGAAGTTAGCTGTTAAGATACTCAGAATGTCTGAACGCTTCTGTTCACTCTTTGTAGAACTGCGAAGAACATCATTAATACTGTCACGATTTTGTAAAAGTGCTTTTGTTTCATTGATTCTTGCTTTGTGGCGAAGTGATTTGAGTTGCAAGGAGAGTTGTTTGTTGTTATCTCGATATCGCATGATATCTTCTACAACACGTATGCCTTCTTTAAGGCGGTTTAGATTGGCATCAATCACCCGATAGATTTCGGGTGATAGTTTTTGACTACTCGTCACTTCCAAAGATACCAAAAAGTTGTAGAAGTGCTATAAAGATATTTAAGAAGTCTAAATAAAGAGCAATAGCACCATCAATTGGAGTCTCATAAGCTCCGTTCATAATATTTTGCGTATCATAGATAACTAAGATACTAAATAAGATTACCACTGCACCTGCAATGATAATTTGTAACATTGGATTTCCAAGAAAGATATTTAAGATAGAAAAACCAATGATCACAAAAAGAGCAATCATTAACGGTTTTGCAAAACTTGTAAAATCTTTTGTACTTTTAATAGCAAAGAAACTCATTGCACCAAAAACTACTGCCGTCATAGCAAATGCATTTCCTACTATAGTCGCACCACCACTAAGCCCAAGTGTATATGCTAACAGTGGAGCTGTAGTAAGCCCTGTAACAAAAACAAAAGCAAACATAACCAAAAGGTTAATTCCTGGTTTGTTCTTTGCAAATTGCAGACCAATTAACAGACCAATCTCCAAGAAGAAGAGTGGCCACATCATAGTAGATATACTAGCAGCTAACGGTACCCCCACGTATGCTCCAACAGCTCCTGCCATCATAGATGCAGCAAAAAGTTTGTATGTCTCTTTGACAAAAGAGACTATTTGTGCTTCAGAGCGGTGTGTGGTTTCATATGTATAAGAGTTACCTCTTGCATAATCACGATCATAAAGTCCCATATTTTTTTCCTTTTCATATAATCTTTTTAAAAAGATATTTTTATGTAGTGAATTCTATATAGAAAAAGTTAATAGAAAGCAACCTTTTATAAATCAAATAGTGCTTACATTATAAATATAAAAGGAAATCAGTAGATTAAGAGCGAAAATATATTTTCTACCAGAAACAAATTTAAAAACTTTTTGCAATTTCCCCCAAACCTTAAGCTTCTTCTAAGCATATTCCCCCTATAATTCCCATCCACAAACAGAGAGACCTTGTTTAAAAGGTTGAGAGAGACTTCGAGTTGAAGTTTTTGAGAATGTT
>JAMOSE010000210.1 GCA_027063215.1 Sulfurimonas sp.
TGTGAGTCAAAATGCCAAGAGTGTTGGTGTTTTGAGTTTATACGCCCAAAATTACTTTTAAACTTACCGGCTTTTACGCGCAGTGAATAGGGTAAAGAGGTTGTTTGCACATACGCCTCCCCAATATGAAAAGCATCACTCTGTAGGTGAAACATTGCAAATGCCTCAAAATAGGGGTCAACCACCGAGTGCATAGCAACTTCTGCATAGTTAAGATTAAAGCCTCTGTCCTTGTTAAATGGCAGGTGCATTCCCCCTTCAGGTATAAATCCTGGAATACTTGATTTGTTTTCATAATCACTGTTTTTTACATCTCTGCCTACTGCTGACATATTCAAAATCAATGCAATATCAGGAAGATAAGCATTTTGTGAAAAACTCGCACTTGTATTGCGTGAGCCACTATGTTGTTCTGCACTCAGTGCATCAAGTTTTGCTTCTAGTTTTTGTGTTGCCTCTTTTTGTGCTTGCAATTGTGCTTTTATGGCATCTATTTCAGAATCTGCCATTAAAGATGCACATGCAAACAGAGACAAGCATAGAATTTTCTTCATTGTTTGTTTCTCCAAATATAATTTTTAAAATGTTAAGTAGTAGGAAAAAAAGGAGGGGCTCTTGAAAAAAAATGTATTGTAAATTTTTGAGCATGGAGATTTTCAAACTCTGCAACAATAGACTCTGCGTAAATATCAAGCTGCGTGAGATAAACCACATCAACAGGAGTATCTGCATTAACAATGTTTGATTGAATCGTACATATCTGACAATCATTATGCTGTTTAAGGTCATTATGATGATGCATCGCACCAAGCAAGGTCGCCAACATAAAAACAATGCTAAGATATTTTCTAAGAAATCTACGTATCATAAAGGAATTTTATCATAAGTAAAATAATAATTTTATGGAATTATTGGCAATTTATTCAAAAGTTGACAAATGAACATATGTGCGTTATAATTTTGAACATATGTGCGTATAAACAAATTTTAAGGATTCAAAATGAGAGAGTTTCCAAGAGGAGAAGGTAGAGGTTTCTGTAGAAAACACAGAGGTCTAAGTAGAGGAAGAAATTTTGGTGATAGAGGAATTTTTTCAAATGGCAGAGGCTTTGAAATGAAAAATTTTCAAAGAAATTTACTTGAAAATGATACTAATACAAAAGGATTACAGATGAAAGTTGCATTTATGACAAATGGTAAAGAGCGTCTTGCAAAACATATAGGTCTTGCAAAAAATATAGTTTTTTATTCACTTCCAGAGGGTGAATTTTTGGAGATGATTGAAAATCCTATTATGAAAAAAATTAAAGATGAGAATATTGTCATTGAAAAAAACAGTGAAGGCAATAGACGACTGCATGTAGGTACTGAAATTCCTAGATTTCTCAAAGCAAAAGATGTCGATATTTTTGTCTCTTATGAATTTGGTAAAGGCATAAAAGATAATTTGCTTGCACTTGGTATAACGCCAGTAGCAGCAGAGAAACAGACTGTAGATGAAATCATTCAAACGATGAAAAATAACCAACATCAGGATATATAAATGAAAATAACTATAGCAAGTGGAAAAGGGGGAACAGGAAAAACAACTGTTTCATCTAATCTAACTTCTTATTTGGCATCACTTAAAAAACAGATAGTCTTAGTTGACTTGGATGTTGAAGAGCCAAATAGTGCCCTATTTTTAAATACAAAATTGGTACATTCAAAAGTATCGAATAAAATGATACCGCAATGGGATGCAACTGATTGTACCCTTTGTGGCAGGTGTGAAGAGGTGTGTAACTTTAACGCCATTTTACAACTACCCGAAGAGATTAGAGTATTTCCTGAACTGTGTCATAGCTGTTATGCTTGTAGTGAACTCTGTCCAACATCTTCACTTCCGATGGTTCCTACACAAATAGGGATTATAAATGAATACAAAAATGAACTCTTTTCAATGGTTGAAGGAAGATTAGATTTAGGGCAAGAGATGGCTATACCATTGATTGCTCAAACTATTGAGTATGCAGATGAAAAGTTTCCAGATTATATGAAAATTTATGATGCACCTCCAGGAACATCTTGCCCTGTTATAGAGGCGAGTAGATATAGCGATTTTGTAATTTTGATTACTGAGGCAACACCTTTTGGATTGAATGATTTAACACTGGCAGTTGAGACTATGAAAGTTTTAAATCAAAAAGTTGGGGTGATTATCAATCGTTATGGTATAGGTGATGATGGTGTTGAGAAATATTGTCAAGCTGAAAATATTCCCATAATCACAAAGATTCAAAACGATAAAGAAGTAGCAAAACTCTACTCTAATGGAGAGTTGATTTATGACAAAATAGAACATTTTAAAAACTCTTTAGATGAAATTATAGCTTTTATTGGAGGTTTGAAATGAGAGAAGTTGTAGTAATCTCAGGTAAAGGTGGTACTGGTAAAACAAGTTTGAGTGCATCATTTGCATATTTGGCAAGGCAAGATGCCGTTGTTTGTGATTGTGATGTGGATGCTGCAAATATGCACCTTCTTCTTGATGCAAATTTTAAAGAGCAGAGTGATTTTTATAGTGGAGAGATAGCAGTTATTGACCCACAATTATGTACAAACTGTGGAGAGTGTTTTGATGTATGTCGTTTTGATGCTATCACAAAAGAAACCAATTTTCATGTTGTTGATCCAATATCTTGTGAAGGGTGTCATTATTGTAGCCGTATCTGCCCTGATGATGCCATTGAGATGGTAACACAAAAGGCAGGAGATATTTTCATCTCTGATATAAAAAATGGTGCAAGAATGGTACATGCAAAGTTGGGTTTTGGAGCAGAAAACAGTGGAAAGCTAGTTGCAAAAGTAAAATCTGTAGCCAAAGAGTTAGCACTCAAAGAGGATAAAAAATATGTTATAACTGATGGTAGCCCAGGTATTGGATGCCCTGTTATATCAAGCCTGAGTGGCGCAAACCTTGTTCTGCTTGTAACAGAAGCAACTGTTTCAGGTCTTCATGATTTAAAAAGGGTGCATGCGCTAACAAAAACTTTTAATCTTAAAGTTGTTTGCATTATCAACAAATATGACTTAAATAGAAAAATTACAAATCAAATTAGAGAGTATCTTTCAAGTGAAAAAGTGCAATTATTAGCTTCACTTGCTTATGATGAAAACTTTACAAAAGCACTAAGCGTAGCAAAACCAATAGTTGAATTTGATGAAAATTGCGAAATAGCAAAACAGATTAAATTAAGTTGGAAAAATATAAAAAATATTTTAAAGGATATATAAAATGAAAATAGTATTTACAACAAAAGGTGAAATTTGGGAAAGTCCAATGGATCCAAGATTTGCAAGAGCGGAGATGTTTTTGGTATATGATGAGGAAGCAGATAAACTGACTATCATTGACAATAGTGCTACTGAATCTATGGAACATGGTGTTGGTGGGCAATCATCTAAGAAAATGATAACTGCAGGAGCAAATGTTGTTATAACTGGGAATGGAGCAGGAGAAAAAGCACTAAAAATCTTAAAAACTACTGGCATTGAGTTTTATACAGGTGCAGGTGAAATGAGTGTGAAAGAAGCATATGAAGCTTATAAACAAAACAGACTACAAAAACAATTTTAGGAAAAAGCAATGAGAATAGTATTTCCAACAAATGAAAATTCTGGGTATCTGAGCAAAAGAGGTGCTCACTTTGGTAAGGCAAAATTTTATACAATTATAACATTTGAAGATGGTAAAATTGTAGATGTTGAAGGGGTTGTTAATGCTGGGCATAATACAAATGCATGTGGTAATGCTATTGCCAATATAATGAAGCTTAATCCTGATGTTCTTATCGTAGATGGTATAGGTGCCACACCTGCAGAAGGATTTTTAAAGGCTGGACTTGATGTTTATTTTGATCAAGAGAGTCCAACGGTTGAAAAGTCAATTGAACTATTTTATCAGGGAAAATTGCAAAAAAGTAATGGCGACGGGACTTGTTCTATAAAATAAAACTTCATTAATTGATGGTGGACAGCACCAGTTCCATATAGGCTTAAAAGCCTTTTTTATTGAGTTTCTATATGTTACTTTCAAAAAAAGGCAACATATAGGTAAGTGCCAGACCATAATAAATGTCATAATTTAATGAAAAGAGAAGTTATAAGATGCAAGGCAAAAGTTTGAAAGAACTACTGGTAGTTTTAAGAACTTTTAACGCAGTCAGCTTGTGACTTC
>JAMOSE010000211.1 GCA_027063215.1 Sulfurimonas sp.
TAAATTATTTTTTAGGAATTTATATGCTTAGATTTGCAGCCGGTATTGCTGGTGATATGCACATTAGTGACCTGAGAGTCGCACTCTTTAATTATCTTGTAGCAAAACAGCGTGGTGAAGATTTTATCATCCGTATTGAAGATATCGATAAAAAAAGAGCTATCGAAGGAAAAGATCAAGAACTTCTTGATCTGCTTGCTTTGTTTGGAATTGAATATTCTCAGATAATACACCAGAGTCAAAATCTCAAATTTTATGCTGCAATGGCATTGCAACTGCTGCATGAAAAGAAGGCATTTAGTTGTTTTTGTTCTGATGAATGGTTAGCAAAAAAAAGAGCTGAAGCCCAAGAGGCAGATAAAGATTACTTCTATGATGATGCCTGTAGAAATCTTCCTGCTGAGCTTGTTATTGATAATACTGCACCTTTTAGAGTGAGAATTGTTCGTCCTGATTCAGCAATTGTACTTCATGATAAAATCAAAGGTGATATCAGTTTTGATCCAGATACAATAGATAGTTTTGTCATTATGCATCAGGATAAGACAGCAACAGATACTTTTGCTGCTGCTGTTGATGATATGCTAAGTGATATTTCTGCCATTGTTTGCAGCGAAGATCACGTAAAAAAGAGTGCCCAAGAGATTTATATTCGAGAGCAACTGGGTTATAAAAAAGAGATAGAGTATGCACACATTCCTACGCTTGTAACAGATAAAGAAGATGAAAATGTACGTGTAAAATATCTTCTTGAAGAGGGATATCTTCCAGAAGCTATTTCAAATTATTTAATATCAATTGGAAATACTTTACCTCAAGAGATTTTCACACTTCAAGAAGCAAAAGAGTGGTTCACTTTTAAAGATATTGGCACAAAGGCTGTTTCTTTTGATCTACAAAAGCTTAAAGAGATTAATAAAGCACATCTTCAAAAGATGGATGCAATAGAACTTTCTCGCTATGTCGGCTTTGCAGATGCAGAGATTGGAGAGTTGGCCCGTCTCTATCTTGAGGAACTTAATACAACAAGAGAATTAAAGTTAAAGATAGCACCTATTTTTGAAGATCGCAAGATTCCAGAAGTATTGAAAGAACAAGTACAAAATATTACTGAGATAATGAAGCAAGCACCCTACTTTGAAAGCTATGATGCGTTTAAAAGATATATCATAGACAAAAGTAATCTTAATGAAGATGAATTTGAAAAATCACTTCGTATTGTACTGACAAACGCACAAGAAGGTCCTAAACTTGTTTTAATCTACAAGTATCTTAAAAACTATATTGGGGAGATTGTAAAATGATAACAGATATTATTTTAGGTATTGGAGGGATTGTTATCTCTCTTATTAATGTTTATATATGGGTGATAATTATCGCCGCACTGCTGAGTTTTGTAAATCCGGATCCTTTTAATCCGATTGTACAGTTTTTATACAGAGTAACAAATCCTGCCTATGCCTTTGTAAGAAGATATATTCCTACAAATATAGGTGGTCTCGATTTTGCTCCGCTTATTATTATTATAGGTTTACAGGTACTTATAGTAATTCTATCTTCTGTTTTAAGAGCACTCTAACTCATTTATCTTTGATAAATTGCAAAGTAGCACTTGCTGCTTTGTTGGTTTTGACAGTAAGGTTTAAGATATTGTCCTCTTTTTGAAATCCGATAAGATAGTAATTGCTCCATGGTGCTTGAAATGACGTAAGTTTTGCAAATTTATTCTCTTTAGGAAGCTTTTCACGAAGTAATGAATTTCGATTATTAAGAAAAAAAGATGCTTTTTCATCTTTATCTTTTAAATAATAATAAACATAAAAGTATTCATTATCTTTATAAATTTTTGGAAAAACTTTATTGAGATAAACAACTGTAACTATGCCATGGATACTTTTATCTTTTTTAATTTTAAATGTTTGAATATTATCTTCATTCCGCTCTTGTGTTGCACTCATATGAAACTGTTTAAAAGCATTGTGTTTTGCACATCCTGTTAATAAAATAAAAAGTGTTCCTATTATACTTGATAAAAATATTTTCATTATTTCTGTTCTTTGTCTTGTTTTTTGTGAAATTATATCTTATTAAACACTTCTTTTGTATAATTGCTTAAAAATTAAATTTAAAGTTTTACAATTGAATAAAAGATTAGCCGTTGCATTTACAGGACCCTCAAACAGTGGCAAAACAACACTGATACTAAAAGTAGCACGAAAACTTATCCATGAATATGGATTAGAAGTTGCCATTATTAAGCATGATCCAAAAGATAAAGCCCGTTTTGATGTTGAAGGAAAAGACAGTTACAAGTTTAGTGATACAGGAGCAGAAGTTATTGTAACTTCTCCGCATCGTACAACGTACTTTTCACACAGACACTCAGAGCTTGAAGATATGATAGGACTTTTTGGAAAATTTGATATCTTACTTGTTGAAGGACTTAAAAATCTTCCACTCCCTCGAATCAGTGTCTTTAGAAATTCAATTGATGAGGATTATTTTTCCTATATGAATGCGTTGGCAATAGATGGAAGTATTGATCCAAAAAAGTATATGTTACCAAAGCGTGTGGATCTCTTGGATCTAAATAATGCAAATGAAGTTATTCAATGGATATTTGCCAATGCAAAAAAAGTTTAAAAAATTAAAAAGGATAAAAATTGAGAGATATATTTGACGCAATACAAAAAAGTGCAAAGAGAATTAAAGTAGCAATTGATACAAAAGATATCGGTTATTCACAGCAAGAGAACTCTTCAGGAGAGACACAACTTGAGCTTGATATTCAATGTGATATGATTATTGAAGAAGAGTTTTCCCGTGTAGCTTCCATTCATACAATCGCAAGTGAAGAAAAAGAGCATGAAGAACTCTTACATGAAAATGGAAAATACTTTATCGCTTATGATCCGCTTGATGGTTCATCTTTGGTTGATGTAAACTTAAGTGTTGGTTCTATATTTGGAATTTATGAGGGTGCATTTAGTTCAGATAAAATGGTAGCAGCCTGTTATGTTGTTTATGGTCCGCGTGTTGAGATGGTTTTTGTTGAGAACAAAGTTAAACTTTATCTGCTGCAAGCTGGAGATTTTGAGTTTGTAAAAGAGATCCGTCTCAATGAAAAAGGTAAACTGATGGCTCCGGGTGGAACACAGCAAAACTGGCCGACATATCACAAAGCTATGATTGACGGCTTCTTTGCTGAGGGTTACAGACTTCGCTATTCTGGTGGAATGGTACCGGATCTCCATCAGATCCTACTTAAAGGCGGTGGACTCTTTAGTTATCCTGCAACAAGTGACAAACCAGAAGGAAAACTGCGTCGTCTTTTTGAAGTATTTCCTTTTGCTTTTGTTTATGAAAAAGCAGGCGGAGAAGCAGTAGACGGGAAAGAGAGAATTTTAGATCTTTGTTGTGCGCATATTCATGATACATCACCATGTTTCTTTGGTTCAAAAAGTGAAGTAGCAAAAGTCAAAGAGGTTTATGCAGCGAATGCATAAGAGAGAAAAAGACAGATTTGAGATCTATCTTGATGAGATGATTAAGAAATTGCAAGCCTGTCAAATTGAAAAAAACCATAAAAGTTGCTCTCTTTGTTCACACTATCTAGCGTGTGAACTTCGAGATGAATATGTCAAAGCTGTTTATAACAGTATGTCAAAAGGCGATACCGGCGGATTTGAATTTTAAAATCAAGAGTATTTCGATAAAATACAACTATAAATATTTCACAGGACTATAAAATTGAGTAAATATATTACAACACCTATCTATTATGTAAACGGAGAGGCTCATATTGGGCATGCTTATACAACTTTTATTGCAGATACAATGGCACGCTATGAGAGACTAAAAGGTGAGGATACTTTCTTTTTAACCGGAACAGATGAACACGGACAAAAGATTGAAGAGTCAGCTGCAAAAGCAGGAAAGCCAACACAAGAGTTTGCAGATGAAATCAGTGCTACATTTAAAAATCTTTGGGATGAGTTTGGTATCAGCTATGACAAGTTTATAAGAACAACCGATGAAGAGCATATGCGCGGTGTTCAAAAAGCTTTTGAAGTGATGGTTGCAAAGGGTGATATCTACAAAGATTTCTATGAAGGTCACTACTGTGTAAGCTGTGAGACATTTTTTCCTGAAACACAACTTGTAGATGGTGAATTCTGTCCTGACTGCGGTCGTAGCACAAATGTAGTAAAAGAAGAGAGCTACTTCTTTAAACTCTCCAAGTATGAAGATAAGCTGTTAAAACATTATGAAGCCAATCCTGACTTTATTATGCCCAAATCACGTGCAAACGAGGTTATCAACTTTGTAAAAGGTGGTCTTCGTGATCTCTCTGTTACACGTACATCATTTAGCTGGGGTGTGAAAATGCCAGCAAGCATTAATGATGACAAGCATGTAATGTATGTATGGCTTGATGCCCTGCTTAACTATGTAACAGCACTTGGATATGGTGGTGATGAAGCAAAAATGAACTACTGGCCTGCTGATGTTCATTTTGTAGGAAAAGATATCTTACGTTTTCATGCTATTTACTGGCCTGCATTTTTAATGAGTCTTGATCTGCCACTTCCAAAACACATTGGTGCACATGGATGGTGGACACGTGATGGTGAAAAAATGTCTAAATCAAAAGGTAATGTAGTCTCTCCTAAAGAGGTTGCAGATGCTTATGGTGTTGAAAATCTACGTTACTTTATGCTTCGTGAAGTTCCTTTTGGTCAAGATGGTGATTTTTCACAGCGTGCATTTATTGATCGTATCAACTCTGAACTCTCAAACGATCTTGGAAACCTGCTCAACCGTATCATTGGTATGAGTGGGAAGTACAGTGATTTTGTGATTGACAGCAAAGATGTTGAGAAATACCATGCAAAAGAGCTTGCAAAAATGAATAAAGTACTTGACTCTCTGGATGCTTTGATGGAGAATCTTCAAACACACAGATACCTTGAAGAGTTATGGAAACTCTTTGCTATTGGAAATGGTGTTATTCAAGAGTATGCGCCATGGGTGAAGATGAAAAACAATCAAGAAGATGAGGCACTTGCTACAGTTGCACTTGTTGCTAATATCTTAGCACGTGCTGCTATTATGCTTCATCCTGTGATGCCCGAAACAACAAAAATCATAGCTGACGGGCTCTCCTTTGAGATCAATAATGCAAGTTATAAAGAGCTCGTAATCGATAAAAAACTTCTAAAATTATTTAATATCAAGAAAGTTCCACCACTCTTTCCTCGTGTTGAGGAGCCATTAATGGTAGAAGCGCCAAAAGCCAAGCCAAACCCTCCAAAAGAGGAGAAAAAAGCTAAAGAGAGTTCAAAAGAAGATGACAATCTTATAGAAATTGGTCAGTTTTTTGAAACATCTCTTAAAATTGGTACAGTTATAGAAGCTGAAGAAGTTCCAAAGAGTAAAAAACTTCTCAAACTTCAAGTAGATCTTGGCGATGAGACACCAAGACAAATAGTTGCAGGAATAAAAGAGTTTTATGCACCTGCTGATCTTGTAGATACACAAGTTTGTGTTGTCGCAAATCTTAAACCTGCAAAACTTATGGGAATGATGAGTGAAGGAATGCTTCTTGCTGCCAAAGATGAAGATGGTCTGTGTCTAATTAGACCAGAAAAACCTAAAAAAGCAGGCACACCTATTGGATGAGACTTGAAAATATTTTAGCACTTACACATGGAGAGCTTACCAACTCTCCTTTTGTAAACTCTTTTGAAAATATTGTTTTTGAAGCAAAAGCTGTAAAGAGAGGAGATCTCTTTATGGCATATGATGAAGAGATGATTGAAGAGGCTCTTTTTAACGGAGCATATGGAATTCTTTTTGATAAACCGACACAGATCAGAGATAATGAAACTGCCTGGATCAAAGTAGCCTCTTTAGATGAAGCACTCAAGCGAATTTTACGCTTTATGCTTATAGACAAAGAGATAGAAGTTTATGAGTGTAATGAAATTATTGTAAAACTTGCCCTGCAGGTTATGAGTGAAGTAAATTTTATAGCCTTAGAGGGTGATATAAAAACACTCTATAAAACACTGCATAATCTTGAACATGGTTCTACGGTACTTTTTAGTCCTGAACTTACACCTGCTGATCTCTTTACAAATATAAAAAAAATTCCTGCAAACTCCAGTGAATCTATCAACATTATAGAACAAACCCTTTTTGAAACCTCTTTTATTTATGATAATACTTTTTATGAGAGACAGCAACTCTCACCCTTTTTTATGCCTTATCTTGAGCAACTTCTGCATCTTTTTAAAATTTTAAAGATCAACTTTCGCTTAAGAAAATTTATGCCAATAGATCATTTTGAAGCAGTTTTTACCAATAATAATTTTGAAATTAAAGAGTTTGGCAGCAGTGATACAGTGCTTATTTTTGAAAAGAGTACAACATTGATTCAACAAGAGATAGCATTTTTACAAAAACAGGCAAGCTGGGCAAATATACTCTATCTTATTCCACAAAAAGCTTTTGAAAGTTTAGATAAAGAGCTACAGAAAAATAAATATATCGTTATCTATAAAAATAAAAATGAGATAAAAAATCTTTTAAGAGCACATTCTTTTAATTTTGCACTTATTGTAGGAAGTGATAAATCAATACTCACGAAACCATTAATCAAACAAAACAGACTTTCATTGTTTGATTTTCCAAATTAATCTAAAGGCTAACTATGAATCGTAGAGATTTTTTAACAACAGCAACAACAGCTTCTGCAGCTTTGGCACTTGGAGGATGTAATGAAAATAATCGGCAAGCCATAGACTACTCAAAGCATCCAAAACATCATGAAGCAGAAAAAAGAGTCTATGTAAATAAAAATAAAAAAACAAAGATCAAACTTGCAACCAGCTGGCCTGCACACTTTCCAATTATGGGTACCGGTGTTGAAAAATTTGCACAAAGAATCAAAGAAATTAGCGGAAACTCTTTGGAAATTAAAATTTATGCGAAAAATGTACTCGTCCCTGCCCTTGCTGTTTTTGATGCATGTTCAAGCGGTCAAATCGATGCTTTTCATTCTGGACCCTATTACTGGAAAGGAAAAAATTCTGCTTTTTCCCTCTTTAGCGGTATTCCTTTTGGTTTTACTGCTGAGGAGGTGAATTCCTGGATGCTTTTTGGCGGAGGACTGGAGCTTTGGCGTAAACAGTATGAAAGATACAACCTCTATCCGCTTCTAGGAGGCAATACCAATATACAGATGGGAGGATGGTTTCGAAAACCAATTCATTCTTTGGCTGATATGCAAGGACTTAAAATGCGTATTCCAGGTCTTGGTGGTGAGGTTTTTGCAAAAATGGGAGTTAATCCTGTTTTATTACCAGCAGGAGAGATCTATACATCTCTTGAGCGTGGTATTATTGATGCAACAGAGTGGGTTGGTCCGGCACTTGATATCAAAATGGGATTTTATAAAGTTGCACCCTACTACTACTCAGGATGGCATGAACCCGGTTCTGTTTTAGAGTTAACCTTTAACAAACATACATGGGATAAACTCTCTAATGAACATCAGTCAATGATTGAAGTAGCCAGCAGTGAAATGAATGCAAATATGACCTATGAATTTCATGCAAAAAATATACAAGCTTTACAAAAATTACAATCTTTAGATATTAAACTGGCTCAATTTCCAGATGATGTAACAGAAGCAGGGAAAAAAGCCTTACAAGAAGTTATTGAAAAACTTAGCAAAGAAAATAGTGATTTTCAAACAGTATATCATTCTATTCATACCTATTTAGCACTCTCAAAAGAGTGGAGTGATACAAGTCTTGGATATTTTTTAAATGCTCGATAGGTACTTATTACTCACAAAGGAGTTAATTTCATGCGAATAGTTTTTTTTATCTTTTTTCTTACACAAGAGTTTTTGTTAGCCTCTTTTTCAGGAACTCTTCTGGATATGCATACATCCAAACCTATATATAATGCTCTAATCAGTGATTCAAAACACGATGTCCGAAGTGATAAAAATGGTTCTTTTACTATTCAATCAAAAGAAAAGCGCTATCATATAAAAGCATATGGATATCGTCCTTTTGCATTCAATGCTGATTGTAACAACTCTACTTTTTATCTAGAACCGATCAAAGTAAAAGCACTCTACCTTACTTTTTGGGGTGCAAGTAACAGTTCAAAAACCCTTAAAAAAATTCTAAAGCTTATTGAGACTACAGAGGCGAATGCAGTTGTTGTTGATGTAAAGAATGAATATGGATCAACGCAATTTAAAACAGGCTTTCAAGAAGCCAATCATTATGGAGCACATAAACAAAGAACAAATAGAAATATCAAAAAATTTATAAAGATACTCAAAGAGAAAAATATCTATACAATTGCCAGAATTGTTACTTTTAAAGATGAACTGCAAGCTTCACACAATCATCATTATGCCATTAAAAAAGATGATGCAAATCAGTTCATCTGGAGAAATCATGATAATATGGCCTGGGTTGATCCTTTTGACAAACGTGCACATCATTATGCCATATCAATTGCTGAGGAGGCTGCAAAAGTCGGCTATGACGAGATTAACTTTGATTATATTCGCTTTCCTGCAAAAAAAGGGCTGCTTTTTTCAAAAAAGAGTACTCAAAAAAGTCGTATAAAAGCGATAGAAAACTTTTTGGATAAGGCTAAAAAAAGATTACGAAAGTATGGTGTTTTTATCTCTGTTGACACCTATGGCAATATCTGCTGGGCAAAAGATGACAATGGTATAGGTCAGACTGTAAAATCATTGGCCGCTCATGCAGATTATCTTGCGCCTATGCTCTATCCTTCAGGATTTTCCAGTGGATCATTTCACTTTAAGCATCCATCACAACACCCTTATGCAGTAATATATAGAAGTATTAAACATATTCAAAATCTAATACCAAGCAATCGGGTAAGACCTTGGTTGCAATATTTCAGAGATTATACACGCCCTAAAAAAATATATGGTCGTCCAGAAATTCAAGCACAGATTAAAGCAACAGAGGATGTTGGAACCAATGGGTGGATGATGTGGTCACCTTCAAGTAAATACAGTTTTGTCTATCTAGCCAAGGATCCTACTGCTTTTTAACTCTTTTCTGATAAGTTTTGAATTGGGTAAGTAGGATTCAACCAGATTGTGAAATGCTTTTGAGTGATTCATATGTACGAGATGTGCAAGTTCATGAATTACAACATAAGAGATCTGCTCTTTTGGTAACTTCATAAGTTCAGAGTTAAATGTAATGACTCTTTTTGAAGAGCAACTGCCCCACCTGCTTTTCATTTTACGAAATTTCAGTTCACTGAAATCAAGATTCATAATTACTGCATACTTTTTAACCTCTTTACTAAGGTAAACCTTTGCAAGTTCTTTGTAAAAGGCATCATAGGCTTTTAAGATTTTTTGTTGATCAGGATTTTTTAAACGCTGCAGTTTGTCTCTTAGCAGTGTCGCTTCACTGCTGTCTATAGAGTAGATCTCTCCAAAAAGCAACACTTCATCCTCAAGATTTATAACTTTTTTTGGACGTTGTCTGTTTTTTTCAAGCTGTTTTTCTATCCAGCTTTTTTTCTCATTCAAAAGAGAATCTATAAAACTTTGAGATTTGTAAGGTGTTTTTACAGAGATCTTATTATCCGCATCTATACGAATATAACTGTTTTTTAGACGTGGGTTACAAAGTATTTCTACTTCATAGCCCTCAAAAACTCTCTTACTCGACGTAGTCAATAGGATCTTCTATACCGGCTACTTTAAAGCCGTTAAGTCGCAGTCTGCAACTATCACATACACCACATGCCTCCTCTTCGTTTTTATAACAGCTCCATGTACGATCCAAAGGAACATTACGCTTCAGTGCTTCAGCAACGATTTGCGATTTTTTCAGATGTACCAGAGGCATTTTTATCTCTATTTTAGTTTCATCCTTTGTTCCAAGGTTAATCGCACGCTGCATTGCTGCAATATAAGCTTCTGTACAGTCTGGATATCCGCTGCTGTCTTCTTCAACAACACCTATGGTAATACATTGGGCACCCTCTTTTTCTGCAATAGCCGCTGCCATAGATAAAAAGATACCGTTTCTAAAAGGAACATAAGTTACAGGCACCCCCTCTTCTATGCCATCTGTGGGAACTTCTATATTTGTATCTGTCAATGCGGAAGCACCAAGCTGTTTAAAAAAATCCAAATCAAGAATATACTCTTGTGTAACATCAAGCGCTTGCGTAATTGCTTTAAAACACTCTAGCTCTTTCTTTTGTGTTCTTTGATCATAGTTAAAATGCACAGCTATTATTGCATAACCCTCTTGTTTCATCATATATGCAGCAAGTGTAGAGTCCATACCACCACTCATAATACATACCGCTTTTTTTCTGTTTATTGCTTTCATGGTATGATTTTACCATATCTAGATTATTTTTTAATCTTTTTTAAATAAATATTGTCTTACAATATACTACTTATTAAGAAAAAGGATACATTATGCAGATTTCATCAAGCACAGATGCAGTAATGGCAAACAGCTCACAATCATCTGATACAACAACAACGAGTGCTCTTAAAAAAGCGATGCAAGTTCAAGAACAACAGGTATCACAAGTTTTAGAAGATGCACAAAAACAGTCACAACAGATGACAGCACAAAAAACAGGAATGGGTGGTAGTCTTAATATTACTGCATAATTTTGTAACAGATAGTTTTTTCTATCTGCTACAGAAAAACTAAGCCCTCCTTTGTTATACTTCCACTTATGATTGATATAGACAACCAAACAACATACACAATTAATGAAAAGTTTTTAGATTCTATTGTTTGTTCTTTAAGCCACAAAGATATAGAGCTTATAGTAACATCCAATGAAGCTATTCAAGAGATCAATAAAGCATACAGAGGGATTGACAAAGCCACAGATGTATTAAGTTTTCCCTATGAAGATATGCCAATGGCGCCTCTTGGCAGTATAGTAATCTCAATAGATTATGTAAAGCAAAAAGCAGATGAATTTGGACACAGTTGTGATGATGAGTTTGCCTTGATGTTTATTCATGGATTACTCCATCTTTTGGGCTATGATCATGAGTGTGATAATGGAGAGATGCGGCAAAAAGAGAAGGCGCTCATAGAAGCATTCTCATTACCAAAGAGTTTAATTGTAAGGACAGAAGGTTAGTATGGATTATATAGTATTTTTAGTTGCAATGGCAGCTCTTATTTATGGAGCAGATTTTATTATAAAAGAGAGTGAGCGAATTGCTCTGCATTTTAATATTTCACATTTTGTTATTGGTGCAACACTGATTGCATTTGGAACAAGTCTTCCGGAGATGGCAGCTTCTATGGTTGCTTCCTATCATGGTAAAAGTGATATGGCAATTGCCAATGTTGTCGGAAGTGTTGTTTTTAATATTACTTTGGTTTTAGGTATTGTATTTATGATCGCAAAATCAATGAATCCGGAGCGGGATCTCTTCTTTAAAGACAGTGCATGGGTTATTGTTCCTGTTGTCATTTTTTATATAATGATTCAAGATGGTGAAATCAGTAGATTTGACGGGATTTTATTTCTTTTAATGATGGTTTCATATTTAATGTTTCTCTTTTCAAGTTCTAAAGATGATCTCGAAGGCGAGATCGATGAAGAACTCCAAAAAGAGAAGTTTTTATGGGGAAGAACGATACTTTTCTTGTCTATCGGTTTTTTACTTACTATCGGTGGTGCAAATTTTGTGGTAGAGAGTGGAACAAGTATTGCCCGCAGTTTACATGTAAGTGAATGGATAATTGGTCTTTTCTTAATCTCTCTTGGAACATCACTTCCAGAACTCGTAGTCTCCCTTGTAGCCGTTAAAAAAGGCAATGCAGAGATGAGTATAGGAAATATCATTGGTTCAAATGTTGCAAATTTTTCAATGGTTTTAGGTGGGGCTTCACTGATAAATCCACTCAGTATCAATCTTGATGCAACAAATTATGATATCTTAATTATGGCATCAGCTTCTCTTGCACTGCTTTTTATTCTTGCGAATAAAATTTATAATAAAGCCGGCGGTATTTTTCTACTCACTATTTTAGCACTTTTTATAGCACACTCTTTTTAACTACTTCTTTGTTATATAACCAAGCTCTAAGAGCTTGTTATATATCTTCGATACAATCTCTCCTGCTGCATGACCACCATGACCACCATGTTCTATCATAACTGTTACAATATACTGAGGATTTTTTGCAGGACCGTAAGTTGTAAACCATGCATGAGAACGGTTGTAATAAGAGAGTTCATGCTCTAGTTTTCGTTTCTTTATATCCTGTTTGATTCCAATCACCTGTGCCGTACCTGTTTTGCCTGCTATTTTTATTTTAGAATGAACAAAATGTGTTGCTGTACCATGGGGTGAATTACACACTTCAATCATTGCTTTTCTTATAATTGGAAGCTTCTCTTTTTCTTTATCTGTTAGTACATCTTGATATTTCGGATCATAAGACTTGCCACCTATATCTTTTATAAAATGTGGTGTAACAAGCTTTCCTGTTGCTATGAGTGCTGTTTCTCTTGCTATTTGTAAAGGAGTTGTAAGAAAATCTCCCTGTCCTATAGACATATTAGCAGTCTCTCCAATATTCCATGCCCGATGATATTTTTGCAGTTTCCATGTACGTGATGGTACCACACCTATAAACTCATTTGGTAGATCGATCCCCGTTTTTTTCCCAAAACCATAACGCTTTAATCCTTTACTCATTGCCTCATTACCTAAAACAAGACTTCCTTTATAGAAGTAATCATCACAACTTTCCCGTATAGCTTTTACAATATTTGTATGATGATGTCCTTGTTTTTTCCAGCATCGAAAGGTTCTGTTTGATATACGTAAATTTGATTTACAATTCACACTCCAATCTTCATTCAGTTTTGTTGTAATATACAGAAGTCCCAGTAATGGCTTGATGGAAGAACCCGGAGGATAAAGACCATGAATCAGTTTGTTTGTAAAAGGATGATCCAAACTTGATGCTAGATCATTGTACATTTTATAACTCATACCAGATACAAAAATATTCAGATCATAATTTGGAAAACTGCCTGCTGCTACAATCGAACCATCCGTTTTCATAACAACAAAAGCACCAACCTTTCCCTCAAAAAGTGATGTTATATATTTTTGCAACTCTATATCCATGGTTAAAGTAAGTTTTCTATCTTCTAACGGTAAAATATAGGAGAGTTCAGCTATCTCTTGATTACTTGCATTTACTTGAATTTCACGCTCACCTGGTACACCTTGCAAATATTTATTATAATATTTTTCTAAACCTGTTTTTCCTGTGTTTCCTATCAGTTCAAGTACAGGATCATTATCTACATCTTTTTGATTTGCACGAGCAACATACCCTATCATATGTGCAGCAATATTTTTATAGGGATAGTATCTTTTTGGTGCTGATACTATTTTTATATTTTCTTTTAAATTTAAAATTGAATATACTGGCATCATTTTATTATAAGGGATGAAACCAACAACATCTATAAAATTATGATTATATAAAGAATCTTTTTTATTATAATTTTTTACAATTTTATCTCTGTCTAAAGAAGGAAGAAGCTTTATAATAAGATCAATAGTTTCATTAAATTTTTTTATATTTTTTTTAGAACATAAATGGGGTGCCAGTTGAATTTTAAATCCTAGTTTATTAATAGCAACAGGTCTGTTTTTTCTATCTAAAATCTCACCTCTTACAGGAGCAATTTTTTCATGCTTGATTGTATTTTCTAAAGAGAGCTTTTCATAATAGTTATTTGATTCAATCGCTAAAAAAAAGACTCGCACAATGAGTGCTAACCAGATAGAGCTAAAAAAGAAAATAATAAATTTTACTTTCATAAAAGACTCACTATAAAAAACTCAATTACTATATAGTAAATTATATAGTAATTTATTTCTGGAGCCTCAAGTAAAAAGATATTTGAGACAAGTGTCAAAAAAAGAAAATAACCTAGATAAGTAAAAAGGACATAAGATATATTAATACATGAACTACAAGAAAAATTTTGCATAATTTTTGGCATAATCAGTTTATGTTGCATATAAAAGTAGATAATAGAACTAAAAAGTAAATAGCCATAATTTGCTTCAAAAACAAGTAAACAAAATGAAACCAAAAGAACAGCTGTAAAATCTTCTCTTCGTAATGCACGAGAAAATAGAACAAAAAGTATAGATAGCAGTGGTGGTAAAACCGGATAAATACTCCCTAAGGTACTGTATAAAACATACAGTACAATATAGATAAAAGGAACTATAGGTTTTTGATTAGAGATACTTCGTTGCATACCGGAAAGTGCTTACATTTAATACAATCAGCCCAGATTTTATGTTCGGGGAGGGACTCTTTTGGAATTTCTACAAAACCAAGTCTTTCAAAAAAAGATTGCTTATACGTAAGACTCAAAACTCTTTGTACTCCAAGAGACTTTGCTTCATCCAGAATTTTATAAATGAGTTTTTCCCCTATTTTTTGTCCACGAAAGCCATCTTTTACAATTAAAGAACGAATCTCTGCCAAATAAGATGTGTGAATATGCAAAGCAGTAAAACCAATAAGTTCACTATCATAAAGTACTAAAGTATACGAACGAATATTTGTTGCTATTTCATCATCACTTCTATCAAGAATAATACCACTCTCTACTTCAGGATGAACAAGTTCTTGCATTCTTGGAATATCAGCAAGTGTTGCCTTTACAAATTCAAGTCTCTGCAACATCAATTTCCTTTTCTTCATTCTCTTTTAAGATATCATAAATTTCTTTAATAATCTTTTTTGTACCACGTTTCTTAGCACTTGAAACCATCAAAGCATTTGGAAATTCACGTCGAAGAGCACTCTGCTCTTTTTGGTTTAATTTGTCTATTTTTGTAAAAATCTGAATGATATACTGATCTTCTCTTGCATTGGAAAATAAAAATTCACTTACCTGCGTATCAATTTCCAAATGTGGATGGCGACAATCTATAAGATGGATAAATATCTTAATTTGCTCTCTGTTTGCTATATAGTCCGTAAGATTCTTTTCCCAGTCATGTTTTTGGGCTTTAGAGACCTTTGCATATCCAAAACCGGGTAAATCTACAAATTTTGCAATAAGCTTTTCATCATTGTCTCTATCCATAAAAGTAACATCAAAATAGTTTATAAGTTTTGTTTTTCCGGGTGTTGAAGAGACTTTTGCAAGTCCTTTGTGATCGGTAAGCGCATTTAAAAGAGAACTTTTACCTACATTACTACGTGCCATAAAAACTACTTCATTCTGTTCTTCAGACTCTGGAGCAGCCTTATAATTTGGTGCTGATGTAATGAACTTTGCATCGACTATATCTATCATTTATTTATCCTCTTCAATATTAAAAATCATAATAACAGGCTCTTTTTTCAGTCCTTTTGCATATGCTTTACCATCTATTGTTTTTAACACAACTTCATCACCCATAATCTCTTTTTTTGCATTAAGTTGTTTAAGATGTACATTTTCATAAAAGTAGTACTCTTTTTTCTTAGGGTAGTAGATAACTTTTTGTGCTACACCTTTATATTTTGAACCCTCTTTAGTTACAATAATAAAAGAAACATCCCCTACAGCGATAAACTTTGTGGGTTTTCTTTTTTTATTGATATAGATAGTTACTTTAGAAGCATTAAGCTCATCATTTGTCTTTTTCATATTTACATTCCCACTAAAAACAGAGATACCTGTATTTTGATCAGATGTAAATGAGTTGGCTTTTATTTTTAATTCTTCAGCTGAAGCGATGCCAATTAAGGTGAATAGTATAAAAAATATATTTATTGTTTTCATTTATTTTCTCTCTTCTAATTGGATTTTTGCCCGAATATTTTTAGAAAAAATCCTATTTTTATTATTATTATATTTCAAATAGCTGCCTGTGATTACACTGTCATTCAAATAGGCAATATATCCAACATCCGTTGTAATAATGGATGTTTTTTTATTATAAACTGCCTTTTGTGTTGCAAATGTAATACCATCATCTCTTACATAGGCAATATTTCCGGTTAAAGTCACTTTGTCATTTTTATAGATACCATGATCTGCTTTCATATTTGCAATATACTCTTTTTTATTATCGGTGTAATCCATATTTTCTATTGTATATCTATTTGCATATCGTGTTGCAGCATTTCCAATCATAATCGTTTGAAGTCCTTTAGTATTGAGTTCATACAGAGTAAAGTTTTTCAACTCAAAAAGTGGTACATCTACATAGATCTGCTGTTTAATATCAAGCGGTTTAAAAAAGATATAAATACTGCTCAATACTGCTAAGATAAGTGTAAAGAAAATAGAAATTTTAATGGTCTAATCCTTAATCCAAAGAGATAAAAACTCTTCTTTTTGATTGTTTTCTTCAATGATGATATCAATCATCTCTCGTACTACACCATCTCCACCCATTTTACTTAAAACTGTATCTACGATATTTTGAATATCTTGGACTCCATTTTTTGGAGTAAAACTTCTACCGACAATCGAGAGCATTCTATAGTCATTTAGATCATCACCGATCGCAGCAACTTCATCAAGTTCCAGATTTAAAGTATTTACTATCTCATGTAATATTTTATCTTTATCTTTAATCCCTTGGTAGAGGTGATCAATACCTAATTCATCTGCACGCCTTTTAACAATAAAAGAGTTCCGCCCTGTTATAATAGCTACATGATGCCCCATCCGAATCCAACTAACAATAGCTAAACCATCTTTTACATTAAACTCTTTTACTTCACAAGAGTTACTCGTATAGATTATTTTACCATCTGTTAGACAACCATCAACATCCAAAACAAGTAATTTGATCATAGCACATCTTTTGTACTTGGGATACCGATACGCTCATTTGTTGCTGTAGCACGACGCAGAGCTACCGCTACTGCTTTAAAAGCTGCTTCAATAATGTGATGCTTATTTTTCCCACGAAGTTCAATAATATGCATACTGATACGTGCATTGAGTGCAAAAGCTCTAAAAAATTCTTCTACTAACTCTGTATCAAATTCTCCTACTTTCCCATCAAGATTAAGTTCAAAAACCAAGAAAGGACGGTTGCTAAGATCAAGATCACAACTCACACATGCCTCATCCATAACAATATTTGCACTCCCAAATCGCTCCATACTCTTAACAGGATAGATTGCTTCTGCAAGCAATGTTCCAAGAACAATACCAACATCCTCAACACTGTGATGATCATCAATATGTGTATCACCCTTACAACGTATCTCTAAATCTATAAGAGCATGTTTTGAAAAACTCTCCAGCATATGATCCAAAAATCCCACACCGGTATCTATTGTGTTTTTCCCACTCCCTTTAATATCAAGTGCAATAGTAATATCTGTCTCTTTTGTAGTTCGTGTTCTTGTTATCATTATCTTAATCCTCTCTTACAATAAATGCATATTTAAATTTATTTTTAGCTTTATAATCACGTGCTTCCTGTTCCCCTTTAAAACCTGTAAGCCACACTTTAAACAAGCGTCCCTGATCTGTTTGCATATCTTTTATAATGGTTTTGTACCCATCTGTTTTATCATACTTTTCCTGCGTTGCAATAGCACCTTCTATTCTTGAAAATGAACCAATCTGAATAGCATATTTTCCAGCTAAAGACATCTTTTGTGGTAATTTCTTCAACTCTTTTTTCGTCGGAATATTTCGCTTACCTTTCCCTTCAAATCCTAAAATTTCCAGCTTAACAGGGGCTGTTCCTGTTCCTATCATATCTATCTTTGATGCTGCTGCTTTTGAAAGATCGATAATCCGCGTAGAAACAAAAGGTCCTCTGTCATTAATACGAACAACTGTTGTTTTTCCATTCCGTCTATTTGTCACCTTAACTATTGTATTCATTGGAAGTGTTTTATGTGCTGCAGTCATCGCCCACATATTATATTTTTCTCCGTTTGAAGTCAATTTACCATGAAAGTTTGGTCCATACCAAGATGCATTTCCTTGAAATGTATCGCCTACACTTACTATTTGAGGATAATATTTTTTTCCATGAACAATATAAGGACGCATAGTTGCATGTGAATATTTTTTCTTGTCAGGTGTTGAACGATAGGCATTTTTATTATCACTATATGATTTTGATGTAGATGCCGGTGCATAATTATAATTTCTATATACCCCATTCCCTCGAGTGCTACAAGCATTAAAAAAAAGTAAACTACTGAATAAAAATAAAAAAATGAAGTTATTCATAAAGTTTTAACCTCTCTCCAACTTTAATCAAGGATCCATGCATATGATTTTGTGTACGAATATTATGTATACTGATTCTATGTGCTTTCGCTATAGATTCAAGAGAATCTCCTCTTTTTACGAGATAATAATGTTTAGAAGAGATTTTTTTATCTTTACTTTTCTTCGGTATAGGAATAATAAGTTTTTGCTTCAGCTTAAGCCTGTTTGTACTTAAATGATTAAAATCTTTAATAACTTTATAGGAAACACCATATTTTTTACCAATGTATGAAAGATTGTCACCATGTTTTACAATATGAATTTTATAAATATTTTTAACAGGTTCTTGCTTATATTTTTGTTTAAATTCAGATAACTTTATATATGGAATATAAACATTATATTGTTTTGCATACGGAGGAACAAAATCATATTTTAGATGTCTGTTAAGTTTTTGTAGATCCTCTAACGGAATGCCAATAAGTTTTGAAATACGTTCAAGTGATTCTCCACCTGAAAGTTTTATTGTTGAAATTGAGTAAGCATTTGCACGATTCAGTAAGTATTCATATTCACTGTGCAAAAGATACTGTTCATCACTTCCTATAAGAGCCAATGCAATGATCTTTCGAATATAGTTACGACTTTCAGGAGGTACATACTTCTTTTTTGGGTCAATTAAAACAGAAAGTTCATCTGTGTTGGCTTTTTTAATGGCTCTTCTCAATCTTCCCTCACCACAATTATAAGCAATTGCTGCCAAGTACCATTTTCCAAAACGCTTATGTAAAGCTGAAATATATTTTGCTGCAGCCTCTGTTGATTTAATAAGATCACGTCTTTCATCTACATATTCATCAATTTTGAGATCATATAGTTTTGCAGTACCTGGCATAAACTGCCAAAGTCCTGCTGCCCGTTTTTTTGAATAAGCCTTTGTTCTAAAATTTGACTCAGCCATTGCAAGATAAAGAAATTCTTGAGGAATATCATATTTTGAAAGTATATTTTTAATGGCAGGAATAAAGAGATATGCTTCATCCATCGCACGAAAAAAATGCTTATCTCGCTCTAGTGTTTTTGCTTTCATCTCATTCATTACAGAATCATAAAGAAAAGAGGGTTCTATATCAAATGAGTTTAAAAGCTTTAATTCTTTATTGGTATTTCTGTCATATGTTAAATTTGCCAACAGTACAACAGGAAAAAATAAGATCAGTATGTATTTAATCATGAACAACTTTTTATAAATTTTTAGATTATTTTATCTAAAAGTTGATTAAAAAAAGTTGTATCAACTTGATATTAAGAAATATTAAAGCATTTTAGGGCATTTTGTGTTGTTATATTCTCAATCTCATCTCTTGATATCTCTAAAATTTCTGCCATTTTCTCAGCAATCAGGGTTGTATATAAAGGCTCATTTCTCTCCCCTCGATGTGGTGTTGGTGTTAAATATGGTCCATCTGTTTCAATAAGAAGCTTCTCTTTTGGAATACGAGGCAAGATATTTACCAACTTTTTTGCATTTTTAAAAGTAACGACACCCCCTATCCCAAAGTAGAAGTTCTCATCCCCAAGACTTAAAAGCTCATCATCAGCATTAAAGCAATGCAGCACACCACCAACCTCTCCGGCATTGTTTTCTAAAAGTATCATTTTTGCATCATGTGAAGCATTACGAATGTGCACAATAAGCGGTTTATTATGCTTTTTTGCAAAGTTAATCTGCCATGCAAAGATCTCTTTTTGTTTTGCTTTCTCTGCTGCTTTTTCTTCCTCACTCCCCTCCAAACGAAAATAATCCATTCCACACTCACCTATAGCTACACACTTCTCATGTGCAACATACTGTTCAAAAGGTACCTCATTAAAACCATCAAGATCATAAGGATGCACCCCAATAGCAAAATAGACATCATCATACTTTTGAGCAATTGCTATAGCCTTTTCAAGAGTGCTTAAATCTGCTCCGGGAATGATGAAACGCTCTACTCCACCCTCACGAGCACGATCTAAAACCGCATCAAGATCCGCATCATATCTTGCATCATCTAAATGAATATGTGTATCAATTATCATCTCTTTTTTGCCTCCAATAACTCTTTTGCAAAGCGCTTTGCTTCTTTTGAGATCTTGTCACCGCTGATGATCCGTGCAATCTCATCAACGCGCTCATCAAAGTTAAGCTCTTTTGTTTTTGAAATAGTACCATTTTTATAGACTAAAAAGTGCTGATCTCCCATAGAAGTCAATTGTGGTTGGTGAGAAATGACAAAGATCTGAAAATGTTTGGCAAGCTGTTTAAGCACCCGTGCCACACTCATAGACTCCTCACCACTGAGATTGGCATCGATCTCATCAAGCATTAAAACCCCGCCGTTTTTACTCATGTGCTCAGACTTGAGTGCTAAAACAGCAAGACGAAGACGATTAAATTCTCCTGTTGAGATCTTTTCAAGTTTTGTACCATCGAGATCTATAGAGAGTATATCTTGTCCTGATGCTGTGTAATCTCTCTTTTGTAAACTCACCTTTGCTTCTCGAAGATAGAGGCTTTTTAAATAGCTGTTTAGATTTGCCTCAAAATTTCCAAGTGCATCTTGTCGTAGGCATGTTAAGTCTTCAGCAAGATCTGCCAACTCCTGTGAGAGTTGCTCATACTTGGCTGTCAGTGCTCCCTTTTCGATCTCTATGTTTTCATACTTCTGTAACTCTTTTTCTTTTTGTGCCTTGTACTCTAAAGCCTCAAAGATACTGCCATAACGATGCTTCAGCCCGCCAAGCTCCTCAATTCGATTAAGAACGGACTCCACATCAACATCTTCAAGTGCATCAAAACGCTCCTGCGCTCCCTCAAAAACAGCACGAAGTTCATTCATTGCATCATCAAAAAAACTGCTATTAACATCAAGACTCTCCAGTGCACTACTTACAAGATGTTCATAGTTAAAAATAGCATTAGCACTCTCTATGCTCTCTAAAACCTTCTCTTTACGTGATAGCTCTTTTTTGATCTCCAATAGCTCTTCATCTTCATTTGGCTGCGGATTAACATCATTTATCTTTTGAATCTCAAAAGCTGCAAACTCTTTGAGCTCTACGATCTTGCGCTCTTCATCTTCAAGGGTTTTTAGCTCTTGCTTGCAAATATAATATTCACTGTAAAGTGAAGCAAACTGCTTTTTGAGTGCTGTTAAACCACCCTGCTTTGCCTCTATACGAGCATCTAAAATACTTAAAAGATTTTCATTTTCAAAGTCGCTGAAATCTTTAAGGCTAAGATGGCGTAGATAAGGAGAAGCTATTTTATGAATTGCCTTGCGGGAGAGGCTTTGATTGTTAATAAAGTAGCGGGATTTCTCTTTTTTGAGATGTTTAAAGACATTGATCTCATCGTTATCAATCCCGTAAGACTCCTCATCGATCTCCCATGTAACACTGCTTTCACATAAAGAAGCATCACAAGCACTCCCTCCAACAGATGACAAAATTGCCTCCATAAGAATAGACTTCCCACTTCCACTAGGTCCCGTAAATACAACAAGCCCATTGTGTAAATTGAGCTCAGTCTCTTGAAAACTCAAATAATTTTTAAGATAAAATCTCTCTATCATCATTATGCCTTTTTGGATAGGTACATACTTTTACTCTTGTAATAGTTAATACTACACTAAAAAATAAAACTTTTTAAAAAATATAGCATATTGTCATATATTTAAAAATCTAAAGGACTAAGAAGTTTTATCTTATTCATTTCAGCAACAACATGGGTATATATCATCGTCGTTTCAACGGACTTATGCCCTAAAAATTCTTGAATAGAACGCAAATCTATACCTGCTTGAAGTAAATGCGTAGCATAAGAGTGGCGAAATATATGGGAAGTCACTCGCTTATATGAATTTGCCTTTTGTGCTGCTATTTTAATATTACACCCCAAAGTTTTTTCTAAAATATGATGTCGTCGTTTCACGCCACTTCTTGGATCTTTTGATATCTTAGCCATAGGAAAAAGATATTGCCATATCAAGAAAATAGCCGCAAATACTTGATTCTGAGTTGTTGGACTAACTCTCTTTTTTGTAGCTAAAAATGTCAAAAAAGATTCTATCTCATCTTTACCCATTTCCACAGGATGTTTTTTATTATGAAAAAGTATATAATGCTTTATCCAATGTGCATAAGTCTTTTCAGTTGAATAACTGTAATGCTTAAAACGAATCTTATCCCGAACAATATCAAGTAACTTTTTCTTTTTCTGCATCTTAAAATACCTCAAAAGTTTAAGGGACATAATGTCCTTTTAATGGATTTTTCAACAATTAAATCAACACTTTGTCCTTTTTAACGCCATAAAAGAGTTAAAAAGACATTTGATTTTTAAGAAAACTAACATAAAAATTCAAAATATCATCAAAACATTGCAATTTGTCATATTTTTAAATAATTAAAGGACATTCTCAATGGGATTTAATTTTGTTATTTGGAGTTATTTGGGATATA
>JAMOSE010000212.1 GCA_027063215.1 Sulfurimonas sp.
TTTTTTTATTTGTTCTGAGGACTTTGCACTTCATCCAACATATCATCTAAAAGTACAAAAAGTTTATTTGACGCTTCTTCCATCTCTTTTAGATATTTGATAATAGTCTCTTCATTTTCTAAACGTTTATCTTCATCTTTAAAATATGTTAAACAATGAAGAACATCATCATGCACAATTTTATGCGGTGTTAAAAGATCTCTATATGCATTTGTTTTACCAAAACGCTCTTTGGCATCACCTTCATACCATTTACCAAGTCTACACTCTGTATGAGAACCAAATGTTTTACTTGTATCAGCTTCTACTATCGTATCATAAGTATTTGATTTATAGATAATATGATCAATTTTTACTAAAACAACAAAAACTCTGTTTTGCATATCTACTATCTCTTTTGCCATAGTTCCAGCTTCTTCATTTAGCTCAGTCATTACTGTGTTAAAATTATCTACAGAAGAAGAAGCTTCATCGGCCAATGACATCATTGTTTCTGATTTTTCCAAGATTGTGCCAGACTCTTGTTTCATTGAATTGATACTGATTGTAATCTCACTTGTAGCTTTTTGTGTACGTTCGGCAAGTTTACGTACTTCATCAGCGACAACAGCAAAACCACGACCATGCTCACCTGCACGAGCTGCTTCTATAGCAGCATTAAGTGCAAGTAAATTTGTCTGATCGGTAATATCTTTGATTAAATCAACAACAGAAGTAATTTCGTTTGTTTTGTTATTTAACTCTTCAATTGATACATTACTATCATGTATATGTTCTACAAGTGTTTGCAGTTTTTCAAGAATTTTTTCAACTTCTATCATTGATTCGTTTGATGTTTCTGCTGTGTTTGCTGTGACTCTTTGCACATCATTTAACTCTTCTGTAATAGTAGCTATCTCTTCTTGAATATGTGTAAGTCCATCACCAACACTTCCAATAGAACGAACATGTGATCCAAAATTAATGATCTGCTGTTTCTCATGTGCCTCTTTCATAGCATTGATACCATTAAGTACATTATGAATAGCTTCTGCAAAATCACCATGAAGTCCATCATCATTTAAATTATAACTAAAATCACCATGCGATGCTTTGTCAACTGATGTATTGATCCTTTGTGTTAACTCTTTTACAAGCTGCACCAAAGTAGCAAGTAAACGTGTGATCTCATCCATTTCATTTCTTACCATACTCCGTCTATCTACAACAACAGAAAGATCACCATTTTGTACAATATTACCAATAATTCTTTTAAATCTATCAATAGCTCCTGTAATAGATCCAGCTACACTTTTTATCAATAAAAATGTTAATATAATAATTATAAGTGATCCAATAGAGACAAAAAGAAGCCAAAAGAAAGTATCAGATACTATTTGGGATGCGACTTCTACTATATTGTTTGCAAGCTGATCTTCAAACGCTTTTAATTTATTTATTTTCTTTGTGATAGTTTTAAACCATACTGTCGGATCTACATCAAAACCACTCTCTTTGGACATTGCTATTTTTCTATATTTTTCAACCTCTTTAAAGGAGACATCTTCTTGTAGCGTATCAAACATTTTTCGTATTTTTGGAGATGCTGTATTTTTAAACAGGTTTAAGAATGCCTTTTGTTCAGAAACAAGTGCTGCAAATTTTGCAGCTGTTGCTCTTGTAAATTTATCTTGTGCAAATACACTTGAAAGTACTGCTCTTTCTATTCCGGCACGCTCTTTTGCGCTTATAAAAATCACAAAACTATTAAAATCTGTTCTTAATTTTTTATTTGAAGGAACCGTAGAAAAATGTGCAACGGTATTAATAATACGGGTATTAATCGATGTATAAAATAAAACCTCTTTTTTTACCGATATATTTAAAGCCTGCACTTCTAAACGCATCTGTTTAATTCGATCGAAATTGATATTGTTTTGAACAATTATGGCATATTTTGATCTACTCTCTTTTAAATAATTTTGCAGATCTGTTAATTTTTTATCTGTTTGTATATATTGAACATTCAGAGCATTTGCAAATTTTTTCCCTTTTGAACTTAAAAAACCGGCACTAGCACCACGCTCTTTTTGCAATTCATGTAAAACAGCACTCATCTTGACAGATAAAGCAATAAGCTGTTCTGTTTCCTTAGCATCCCGATAACTTATATAATTCTTGTAAGAATTAAAAAAAGCGTAAATCGCTATCACTGAAAGTGTAACCACACCTAAAAAAAACAACTTGTTTTTAATAGTCATTTTATTTAACATACCATAATTCCTTTATTTTTACTTTTTTAACATCATAAAATCAAGATGCAAATCCTGATTTAAAACAATCTTTTTTGACAACTATCTGTTTTTGTTTCTCTTTTCTTTTTGTATCTTTCTCTACAAAGACTTTTTTTCTAGTTTTTGGATCCAGCTCTGTATAATACATTACAGCTGAGTATGTTCCAGGTGTTGGAATAAAGACTTGCGCCTGCTCAGGATTCATTTTAAGTTCTTCTGTTGTAAAGCGTTTAAGCTCTTTCATATCTGCTTCTTTACATCCCGGATGAGCCGCTATAAGATAATAAGTAAGGAATTGGTTTTTTCCTTCTTCTTTATTCATTTTATCATAAAGTTTTTTAAACTTTACAAGTTCATCTTTTCCAGGTTTTCCCATCAAATCTAAAATATGCTGTTGTGTATGTTCAGGAGCTACTTTCATCTGTCCTGAAATATGATGTTTTACCATCTCTTTTAAGTAAGAATATCCATGCTCTTTATCAGAGTTTATAAGATCATATCGTACTCCACTGGCTACAAAAGCTTTTCGAACGCCCTCAACCTCACGTACACGTCGAAGCAGTTTAATATTTCGATCATGATTAACATGCATTACCTTACAGAGTCTATCCGCATCAACACAGCGCATATGATCACAGGTCCCTTTTTTAAGCTTTTTTTCACACTCATAGCCGTACATATTTGCCGTAGGACCACCAACATCGCTGATAATACCTTTGTAATCTTTGTACTTGTTAAACTCTTTTGCCTCATCTACAATGTTATCTTCCGATCGCGTTCTAATTGTACGTCCCTGATGTACGCCAATGGCACAGAAGTTACACTCGCCCCAACATCCATGGTGTGTCATAATGGAAAACTTGATAGTCTCAAGGCATTTTACTTTTCCATCTTTTGCATAGTAAGGGTGCAGCTCACGTGTAAAAGGAAGCTTGGAGTTAGCATCCATCTCATCTTCATTGAGATAGTCACACGGAGGATTTTGGATAAGATAGCGGCTATCTACCGGTTGGCAAAGTCCATTTGCTGTAATGGGATCATTATTATCATAAAAAGCATCAAAGAGGTCAATATACTTCTCTTTATCATCCAGACACTCCTGATGAGAAGGGAGCTGAATAAACTCATACTTTGGCTCTTTGGCAATGTAACAGATACCTCGAATATCTGTATAGTCTCGTTTTTCTTCTATGGCACGCGTGAGTTGTTCGAGTGCAATCTCACCCATTCCATAGATCATTACATCTGCTTTAGAATCAAAAAGTATCGGTTTTTTGAGTTTGTTTTGCCAATAGTCATAATGTGTCACACGTCGAAGTGAAGCTTCAATACCGCCAAGAACAATAGGTACAGTATTTTTAAAATAGCGACGAATAAGGTTAGTATAAACAAGTACCGCACGATCGGGTCGTTTATTATTCACACCGCCTGGTGTATAGTCATCAGAATTACGAAACCTCTTTGTAGCGGTATAGTTACTTACCATAGAATCAACACTACCGCCACTTACACCCCAGTAAAGTCGTGGTTCTCCAAGACGCATAATATCATCCGGTGAATCGATATCAGGCTGACCTATCATACCGACCTTGTAGCCCATTCTCTCAAGCATACGTCCAACCATAGAGACACCAATAAAAGGCGAATCGATGTAAGCATCACCACTTACCAAGATAATGTCACAATAGTCCCATCCTCGTGCATCCATCTCCGCACGTGTAGTAGGAAGAAAATCTTTTTCACTAAATGTTACAGTATTTCGTTTTGGTTGTTTACTTTTGTGTCGTCTGCTCATTATCCAATAGCCTTTTTATTATTAACTACA
>JAMOSE010000213.1 GCA_027063215.1 Sulfurimonas sp.
AAAACTTTAAAATGATTTTTACTCACATTTTGCTATAATCTATTTTTAAAAACCAAATTTTAGGATTCCATTGTGAGCCAACAATTACCAGATATAGATACACAATTAGCTAACCATAAGTTAAGTCAAGAAGATTATACACATATTAAACAGATTTTAGGGCGTGAACCAAATCTAGTAGAACTTGGAATTTTCTCTGCAATGTGGAGTGAACACTGTTCATACAAATCTTCAAAAGTGCACTTAAAAGGTTTTCCTACATCTGCACCATGGGTTATTCAAGGTCCTGGTGAAAATGCCGGTGTTATCGATATTGGTGGTGGTATGGCAGCTGTCTTTAAGATGGAGAGTCATAATCATCCGAGTTTTATTGAGCCATATCAGGGAGCTGCTACTGGTGTTGGTGGTATTATGCGTGATGTTTTTACTATGGGTGCGCGTCCTGTGGCAAACTTAAATGCACTTCGTTTTGGTAATGTTTTAAATGATGACAAAACTTCTAAACATCAGCGTTATCTTGTTCGTGGTGTAACAGAAGGGATCGGTGGCTATGGGAACTGTATGGGTGTTCCTACTATAGGCGGTGAGACAAGTTTTGATGCGTGCTATAACGGCAATATCTTGGTAAATGCTTTTACACTCGGTCTCGCAAAAAGTGATGAGATCTTTTACGGAAAAGCAGAAGGAATCGGGAATCCGGTGTTATATGTTGGTGCAAAAACAGGCCGTGACGGTCTTGGTGGTGCTGTTATGAGTTCAGACTCATTTACAGAAGAGTCAAAATCACTTCGTCCAACTGTTCAGGTTGGGGATCCATTCACTGAAAAACTACTTCTTGAAGCGTGTTTGGAGCTTTTTAAAACCGATCATGTTGTCGGTATTCAAGATATGGGTGCAGCTGGTCTTACATCTTCATCATTTGAGATGGCAGGACGTTCAGGATCAGGAATGATAATGCATCTTGATAAGGTTCCTGCTCGTGAAGAGAATATGACACCGTATGACTTTATGCTTTCAGAATCTCAAGAGCGTATGCTTCTTTGTGCGAAAAAGGGAAGTGAAGAGGAGATTATAAAAATCTTTGAAAAATGGGATCTTGATGCAGCAGTTATTGGTGAAGTAACAGCGACTGGAAATATGGAACTTTTCTGGCATGGTGAGAAAGTTGCTGAGGTTCCAGTTGATCCGGTTTCTGAAGAAGCACCTGAATTGAACCGTCCAATGAAACGCCCGCAATACCTTGATCTTATTAAAGATATAACGATTAATGATTTTCCAAAAGTTGAAAACCAAGAAGCATTTGAAACATTGATAAAATCAATGGAAGTTGTTGACAAATCATGGATCTATACACAGTATGACTCTATGGTGCAGACAAATACCGTAAAAAAAGGCGGAGAGTTAGACGCTTCTGTTATTCGCGTAAAAGAGAATGGCAAAGCACTTGCAATGAGTGCTGACTGTAATGTACGTTACTGCTATATTGATCCAAAAGGTGGTGGTGCTGCTGCAGTTGTTGAGTCTGGGCGTAATGTTGCAATGAGTGGTGCACGTCCTTTGGCTGTTACAGATTGTCTAAACTATGGTAATCCTGAAAATCCGGAAGTTATGTGGCAGTTTGGAGAGGGATGTCTTGGAATTAAAGAGGCATGTGCCGAGCTGACTACACCGGTTATTGGTGGAAATGTGTCACTGTATAATGAAACAAACGGTGTTTCAGTATTTCCGACACCTTCTATAGCTACTGTTGGTGTGAATGAGGATCAAGACAATGTTTTACTTTCAACTTTTCAAGAAGAGGGCAATCATCTCTATCTTGTAGGTGAGAGTAAAAGTGAATTTGGCGGTTCTTTATATATGAAAGAGATCTGTGGTGTTGTTGCAGGAAGACTTCCTGAAATTGACTATGCAAAAGAGCTTGCACTTTGGGACTTAGTTATAGAAGCAAATAAAAAACACCTTTTAGAGTGTGCTAAAGATGCTTCAAGCGGTGGTGTAGCGATCGCACTTGCTAAGATGGCGGCAACAAGCGGACTTGGCTGTGATGTAAGTATGCATGTTACAGATGAGAGAGATATCTTTGCTGAATCACAAAGTCGTGCAATCATTGAAGTAAAACCTGAAAATGTAGAAGCTTTTGAAGCAATGCTGGATGGTCTTGCTTGTGAAAAAATAGGTGTTATTGGCGGTAAAAGCATTAAAATTAACAATATTTCTATGAGTATGGAAGCATTACAAGACAACTATTTCAATACCTTTCAACGTGTAATCGAACAAGATCTCTAAAGAAGAAGAAGTTTTCTTCTTTTTCTTTTCTACTCTTCATATAAAAAAAATCTATCTTAACTATAAGAAAATATAATCTAAATAATAACTTTGTTTTTATATCTCTCAGTGTATAATTGCGTAAGGAATCAAAATTAAATAAATACGCTGATTATAGCTATGTTATTTTGTTTCTAGTTAAACCATTTTATGAGGAGCATAGCCTTAGCTACGCAACGATTAAAATTGTTTGACTAGGGGCAAAAGAACGAGATAGAATGCGGTTTTATTTAATTTTGATTCCTAAACAATTCAAGGAATAAAACGTGATTAAAAATATATTAGCACTTATAGGTGCTTTGGTTTTGGTTGTAATGATAGGTGCTTATGCAGTAATGGGTCCAAAAGTAGGGAAACTTGACAGTGGGGCGATGCCTGCATTTATGGATATGTTTGAGAAAGTTCTCAAAGATGGCGATCCTGCTAAGGCAATGATGAAAGAGTACAAGATTGAAGATGATGTTGCAAATGAAGATGTAATTGAATCTATCAAAGCACTCGCTGAAGAGTACAATATGCGTATAGTAGGTGATACGAAAATGTTTACTATCCCTGATGCAAAAGCAGATCAGGTTAAATTTGTAGAAAATGTATCTCTTTGCAGTCTTTATATTGCAAAAAAATTCTTAAACCATTCACGATACTTTGGTGGATTTATGCCATGTAGAATTATGCTTGTTGAGTATGGAAATGGTGATAGATACCTTATTACAATGGACTTGACCTTAGCTATTCATGGTGGTTTTCCACTTGAAGAAGAGATGCTAAAACTTGCTACTGCTGTTCAAAAAGCGATGGATGAAATTCCCGAACGCGCAGCACGAGGTGATTTTTAATCATTTTATGCAAGATCTTTTTGTGATTGTATAAAATTTATTTATGTCTAGTATTAAAAAATATAATTTTAAAAATCAATTTACTTTTATATTAATAAGTGTATAATCTCACAGAATTTAGATAAAAGGAACTCAAATGAAAAGAAGTTTAATTACTGCGATTCTTGCAATTGGTTTTGCATTTTTTGCAACAGGGTGTTCAACTATGCATATGGGATGGACAGCAGTAACGGGTCAACATAAACTAGATGACGGTGCGATGAAAGCATTTGATGAGATGTTTACATCTGTTGTAGAGCATGGAGATCCTGCACGTGCTATGATGAAAGAGTACAAGGTTGAAGAAGATGTATCTAATGAAGATGTAGTTGAATCAATCAAAGCACTTGCAGAAGAGTATAACATGAGAATCGTAGGTGATACGAAAATGTTTACTATTCCTGATGCAAAGCCGGATGAAGTAAAATTTGTTGAAAATGTATCAATGTGTAGTCTTTATATTGCTAAAAAATTCCTTAATCACTCAAGATATTTTGGTGGATTTATGCCATGTAGAATTATGCTTGTTGAGTATGGAAATGGTGATAGATACTTAATTACTATGGACTTGACACTTGCAATTCATGGTGGATATCCACTTCCTCCAGAAATGTTAGAACTTGCTACAAAAGTTAAAAAAGCAATGGAAGAGATTCCAGCTCGTGCAGCAAAAGGTGATTTCTAGAAATCTTCTAGTTTTAGTACCTCATAAGCCACCTCTTCATAGGGGTGTGCTTCTTTTAATGTTTTAACTGCTTTTTTTATAAGCTCATCTTTACAAATCATCTCAACTTTATACTCTTTTACATACTCTATTTTATTATGAGTACCAAGATAAGGCTTTGCTCCATCTAAAGGTCTAAACTGTCCAACTCC
>JAMOSE010000214.1 GCA_027063215.1 Sulfurimonas sp.
CCTTTTTCTATCAGGGTATGAATATGAAGCACCCCTTTTATCTTTTTGTTTTTATCAGTTACAACCAAAAGCTGTATCTTTTTTTCTTCTATTAAAACAAGTGCATCGCTTGCCAACATCTCATCATCATCAATAGAGAGCGGATCTTTTGTTGCATACTGTAGAACATTATCATCAAGTGAAAAATCTTTACTTAAGAGTGCACGGCGAACATCTCCGTCGCTCATCAAAGCCCTTAGTTTTCCATCTTTATCTGCAATAAGTGCCGTACCTAAACGCCCCTCACTGATTGTAAGAATCGCATCTTTTACTTTTGCATCTTCAGAGATAATAGGAAGCTTATCACTTCGCATCAGATTTTTCACCTTGACAAAGAGTTTCTTGCCCAATGCACCACCCGGATGAAAGGAAGCAAAGTCAGTTCTTTGAAAATCTCTTGCTTTCATCAAACAGACTGCAAGTGCATCACCAAGTGCAAGTGTCAGCGTCGTTGAACTTGTCGGGGCAATATTTAAAGGGCATGCCTCTTTTTCAACAACAACCGGAATAACAAGATCACTGTAACTCCCAAGTGTAGAATTTTTATCTCTTGTCATCCCGATTAAAGGCAGATCAAAACGCTTGATATGCGGCAAAATAGAGCTGAGTTCTTCACTCTCTCCAGAATAACTAATAGCGATCACTACATCATTTGCAGAAATCATCCCCAGATCACCATGTAAAGCCTCTGTCGGATGTAAAAAAAAGCTTGGCGTTCCGGTAGAAGCAAAGGTAGCTGCCATCTTTGCACCGATAAGCCCGCTTTTCCCTACTCCACTAATGATAAGTTTTCCTTTACAGTTTAAAATTATCTCCACTGCTTTATCAAACTCATCACCTATTTGCTCAGTAGCCTCAAGTAAAGTCTGTGCTTCAATATTCAATGTCTCTTGTGCAATTATTTTATAATTCATAAACATATTATACCTTTTTTACCATCAAGAAGATATAATAAACAAAAACGATTAAAGGAAGTGCCTATGAGAGATACAATTGGAAAATATCTTGATACCATTGATGAACTAAAACTTGAAAAGAGAATGCTGTGTCATAACACGCTTATCTTGGGAGAACAGGGATCAGGAAAAACAAATCTTGCCTGTAAAATCAGAAACTATGTTATAGATAATGATGTTCCGACACTTTATATGGATTTTGCAAACTCGCACGAAGAAGATGTTGAACTTCGTTATAAAGATGAACATTTTAACTACATCCGCTTTGAAGAGAGTGAAGCTTTTGATACTGAACTAGCAAAACTTATTCAAGAAAGAAAACATATATATATGGCTGTAGATCCACAATATTTTGCTAATAAACGGGATGAGAGAAGTAAACTCTCAAAGATTATTTCGCAAAAAGATCTTCTTGATAACTACTACTATTTTTTCCATGATATTGAAAACCTCAATGGTTTTTACACACAGTTTGAAGATTTTCTTCTCTATATGCTCAGCTTTGCAAATCTACAAAAATATGGCTTTACCTTTTTGGCACAACCTCACGAAACCTTTGAAAATCCACACCTTAAACTGCTTTTTTCATTCCTCTTTTTGGGTAAATGTTCCAATGCGAACTATTACAATACAGCGATCTTAAAAACATTAAAGAAAAACAAGTTCCTTTATCAGTACAGAACAGCCTACCCGACACTTCTGTTTAATGAAATTATCAGTTCTATGGTAAAAGTAGACGAGTACGTTCCAGAGCTGTAGAGATGCAAAGAGTTTTTGAAGAGGTCGGATCACTCGATAAACGCTGTTACGATACTTTTGGACTTACAGAAGATATCTTAATGGAGCATGCTGCTGAAGGTATGGCAAAATATATTCGATCCAACTTCACAAACAATGCTTCTGTGATCATTGTTGTAGGCAGTGGCAACAACGGCGCTGACGGGATTGCACTTGCAAGACTTTTACATGGTGATTTTCAAGTTCAGCTGCTCCATGCAAAAGAGCCAAAATCTCCAATGGCAAAGCTTCAAAAAAAACGTGCTGATGCGCTGGGTGTAGCAGAAACAACAGAACTCTCTACATGCGATATTATTGTTGAAGCTATTGTCGGCACAGGCTTTAGCGGTACTTTTAACGACAAACTTTCAGAACTTATCAAAACACTCAATAAAAACA
>JAMOSE010000215.1 GCA_027063215.1 Sulfurimonas sp.
TCAGCAATAAGTGCTTCAATGACCATCTGTGCGCCACTAATTTGCATGAAAAGTCTCCTCTAACTATTTATATTTAAAAATTTGCTCATTATATTGAAATATAGCTATATTTGAGGTTAAATTATGTCTCTAAAATTGAATCTACAATCATAGATGGTCGCCACATAGAAAGAGAACCTTTTGGAAGGAGTTCTAAAGTTAACTTCATATCTCTGTATTTTTTCTTTGCTTTTCTTAAAAAGCCTTCTATCTGTTCATCATATCCAAAATTTAAAAGATACTGTTTGATCCCATTTTCTATTTTCTTTTGTTCAACACCTTTTGCAACAGCTTTTTCCAGTTGCGAGATATAACACCATGCAAAAAGCGTGGCAATAGCCATATATTTTGATGGAATTTTCAAATAATCTTTCAATGCATTTTTTAATCCCTCTACATCACCTGCAACCGCAAAACTTTTTGCATGTTCAAGAGTAGTATTCCACTTATCTTGCAGTTTTTGCCCCTCAGAAGTCTCTTGAAGCGCTTCAATTTTATCAAGCAAAGAGTAGGCTTTTGCAAAATCTTCTTTTTCCAAGGCTTCAAAGAATTTTTGTTTTTGTTCTATTTCTGTCAACATTAAATGCACTTCATCTTTAAAATCAAGAAAATCAGAAAGTATTCTTAATGTTTTGATAGCATGATAATAGTCTTCTTTTTCTATTAGTTCTCGTGCTTTCATATAGAGATTATCCCCATATTTTATTAAAATATCATACTCTGGAAACTCTTTTAAAAATGGATATTGCCGTATAAGTTCAGAAGCGATACGAAAGTTTTTCTTCCCAAAAGCATCCCTGAATCGTTTATAGACTTCCCCTTTTGTAAAAAGGTCTTGAATAAGCACCGTTTTATCGCTAATACCTCTATAGGGAGCCAAGATCTGTTTTGCTGTATCCATCCCTTTTGGATCAAGAGAATATTTTTGTGCCTGTGTAAAATCTTTTTTCCATTTCTTTTCCAATGCTTGATAGAGCTTTGATTCTTTATATACAGGAAAACTATTTGCCAAATTATATGCCAAAGATATCTTTCCTTCTTTTGCAAAACGCACAAACTTTTCATATTCCGCATAATCTCGAAAAAGTTTTTGAATAACTTTATTTTTTGTAGGAATACTTTCAAAATTTTTCAGTAAAAGTTTTGCCTTCTCATTCTCTCCTTTTTGTAAAAAAAGTTTGGCTTTTTGCAGACTGTTTTCCCAAAAATTAGATACAAGATTATGAATATCTGTATATGCAAGTACAGGATTAAAGGTAGAAGCTTTTTGGATAGCATCAAAATCTTTTTTCTGAAGAAGTATTTTAAGCTGATCTTTTCCTTCATAAATATCATAATACATAATAAAACCATCTTGCGTACCAATCACCAGATAGTTGTTTTCATTATCAAAAGTAAGAGAAGTTATGGGAGAAACAATTTTAATATATTTTCCAGAAAGAAGTTCATAAGTATTGAGATCATATAAAAGTATATAACCGAGTTTTGTTGCAATAAATAAAAATTTCTCATCACCACTCATAGTAACCTGTGTCACATCATCATGAATACCCTGAAGACGCTCGACTACTTTTTCTTCATAAACATCCCAAATAATTGCAGAAGATCTTTTATCTATACTTAAGAGAAATCTTTTGTTAAAAAAGAGTAATTTCATTACAGGTGCAGAGTGTGCCCGTAATTTATTTGTAGGTGTCATTGTTACAAGATTATATAAGGAAATCTTTCGATCATAGCTAGAAACAGCAACCCAGTTCGCATTCTTTGAAAATGCAATATCCGTGATAGTGTCAGCATGTGCAGGCAGTGTAAAAACCAATTTACCACTTTTTATATCTATAGCAAAAGTTTTACCATCATCCCCACACGAAAACATATATCGAGAAAGCGGATCTATACCGACACAAGAAGACTCTCCTTGATGCCTATCTACTTTGGCTACACGTTTTTTTGTTTGAGCATTATAAAGAAGAGATTCTCGTGCATCTGCTGAAAGTGTTGCAAAATATTTGCCATTATCACTAAATGCAACAACACTATTAGCATAATATTTATGATGAATATTTGCCTTAAAACCGTTTTTAAGTTCTAATGTTTCTTTATTAAAAAATCGTATCGTCGTATAGTTATCAACTGCTACAAGAGAATCGTCCTTTAATATTTTAAGTAAAATCACTGGTTTTGATATACTTTTATTTTTAACTGTTTCCATAATAATTCTAATCCCTTAAATAGCCCTCTTTTTTTAAGACTTTACGTATTTCATCTTGATGCTCTTTGCCTTTTGTTTCCATATGTACTGTTACATTTGCATCTCCATAATCAAGAGAAATCGAAGTTCTGTCATAAGCAATATGAACAATATTTGCATTTAATTCTTGAAGAATTTCTGTAAAACGCATTAACGATCCCGGTTTATCTATGAGTGTTACTGTTACTTTCATCTTGCGATGTGATTTTAAAAGACCTTTTTCAATAATAACAGAGAGCAGTGTAACATCCATATTTCCGCCACTGAGTACCACTGCAACATTTTTACCCTTGAGCTTATCAAGTTTATGATGCAACAGTGCAGCCACACCGACAGCACCGGCACCTTCTACAACAAGTTTTTGCTTCTCTAAAAGATATAAAATAGCACTCGCTATCTCTTCATCATCCACACTCAGTACTTTATCTACGTTTTTAAGGGCATACTCTAATGTTACAGGTGATGTGTCACGCACTGCAATACCATCTGCAATAGTTCGGACACTTGTTGAATCTACAGGCTTTTTTAACTCATAAGATTCTTTAAAAGCAGGTGCTCCACTGGCACTCACTCCAATAACTTCTATTGCAGGATTTTTCTCTTTAATAGCTGTAGCCACACCAGCAATCAGGCCACCGCCACCAATAGGAACGATGACTGCATCTAACTCTTGGCACTTATCTAAAATTTCCAGTCCAACTGTTCCTTGACCGGCAATTACCTCTTCATCTTCAAAAGGATGAACAAATGTAAGTTTATTTTCCTTGCCGTAAGTGACAGCATAAGCATAGGCTTCATCATAATTACTACCGGCTAAGATAACCTCTGCGCCATAATGTTTTACACCATTAATCTTTGTAAGTGGTGTCGATTCTGGCATCACTATGACTGCTTTAATATCAAAGAGACTTGCTGAGAGTGCAACACCCTGTGCATGATTTCCGGCACTTGCAGCGACAACACCATGTTCTCGTTCACTTTCAGACAAAGATGCAATCTTATTATACGCACCACGGATTTTAAACGCACCGGTTACCTGTAAATTTTCTTTTTTTAGATAGATATTTATGCCTGTAATCTCTGAAAGATACGGAGCATAAGCAAGCGGTGTTTCTACAACAACCCCTTCAATTCGTTTTTTTGCTTCTTGTATTTTTTTTAAATTTACCAACAGAACAACCTACGACGCATATATATTTCTATGATCAACCATAGCACACTGATTTTGTACTACTTTCAACCCTGCTGCTCGTGCTTTTGCTGCTGCTTCATTATTGACAATACCCTGCTGTGCCCAAAATACTTTCACATCACCACGTGCGATGCAGGCATCAGCAACAGCATCAAGAGCAGCAGGTTTTCTAAAAATATCTACCATATCAATTTCAAAAGGAATCTCTGCTAAAGAGTTATAAACTTTTTCACCCAAAATACTCTCCCCTTTTGGATAGATCGGTACTATTTTATAGCCATGCTCTTGCAGGTATTTTGCAACTCTATGACTTGCTTTACTCTCATCTGGTGAAAGACCTAGCACTGCAATAGTTTTTACACTATCAAAAATCTCTTTAATCTCATCCATATTTGAGTTTACTGTCGGAAATTCACACTCCAT